>CAMWSI010000025.1 GCA_947176875.1 uncultured Bacteroidales bacterium | reverse complement strand
AAGGCCAAGGTGGCCGAAATGGATGCCAGGTATGCCGGCGAAACAGATGCGTCCAAGTTGGGGCAGGCGGCTACGGAGTTTTCGTTGGCGGCGGCCGACGAGATGTTCAAGGCTTGGAAGAGTCTGGACGAGTATCTGCTCGTTAAATACATTGACGGCAATATCAAGAAAGTGGATGAGAACGGCCGTTTCAAGACGACCGAATACGGTGCGGACCGGATCGAATTCCCCGATCAACCGGCTTATCCCGACTGGTATTACAAGAAGATAGTGGAAGACTGCGGCGATAATATCAAGGTAGTGAAATAATGTTTGGGGACGCGGACGCCTCTGCCGGTTTTGGGCCGGTGGAGGCGTTTTTTTATGCCGTTTCATATAGTTATAAGGTATTATGGTGGCGATAGACAATACATTGGTTTCGGACGAAATATTTACGGAATGTTTCTGTTGTGACTTGGGACGTTGCAAAGGGTGCTGTTGTGTGGAGGGGGATGCGGGGGCGCCTCTTGAAGAAGCCGAACTGGAACTGCTGGAACGTTACTATCCTTATTTCAAACCTTATATGAGTGAGGAAGGTGTGGAAGCGGTGGAACGTCTCGGCGAATTGTTCGAGGTGTTGCCGATGGACGGCAGTTTCGTGACGCCTTTGATACGCCGCCGTGAATGCGCCTATTTGGTTTACGATGACAACGGCATGGCCCTGTGTGCGATAGAAAAAGCGTTTATGGCCGGTGCGTTGCCGATTCCGCCCGGCGGGGATCCGTTCCGCAAGCCGGTTTCCTGTCATCTGTTTCCCATCCGCATCACGTCCTATCCCGATTACGACGCGGTCAATTATTTCCGTTGGGATATCTGCAAGGACGCCATGCGGCTCGGCCGCAAGAAAAACATACCCGTGTTCCGTTTCTTGAAGGAACCGTTGATTCGCAAGTACGGGCCCGACTGGTTCGCGCAGGCCGAAGCCTACTATCGGGCTTTCTTGGCTGGATAGCCTTTTTGTCCTCAGTATTTTATTCCGAAATCCGAATCCGTGGCGCGTGGCTGTGGGCGGAAAAACTGTCGGCCGGATCGAGCAGTGTCTCGATGGTGGCGGGCGGCAGCGCGAAGCGGCCGACGGTCTGTGCGTTGAGCGGGTAGGAGAACAGGTAGCGGCCCGCCGGCAGGAACGGTATCAACAGTTCGGTGTCGGTCTCCCGGATGTTTTCATAAAACGCCAGTCCGTTTTTATACACGAAGCCGGCGCGGGTGGTGCCGTATTCGCTGCCGCCCGGGCGGCCGAAGCGCACGCGGACGTAACTTGCCGGCCGTTTGCTTTCAATGCGGAGTTGCAATGTGGGCGAGCCGCCTTGCGAAAGCCGTTCGGGCGTGAGCAGTTCGATGGTGAGGTCGGCGGCGGGCGAGGCCGCCACGGCCGACAGTTTCTGCGTGTAGCCGAACGTCAGTGCTCCGTAGGTCCCGAACAGGGCGGCCGCGGAGTCGGGGATGGCGGCTCCGGGCTGAGTCGTGGCGGCGGCCTCGCGCCAGTCTATCGTCAGTTTGCGGCCTTGCAGTTTCCATGTGGCGGGCGTTTTGTCCCGCCATGTCGGCAACGGGAAAAGCCATTCGTTGTAGGCGAGCGTCAATACGTCCATCGGCCGCACGGCCGCCGCCGACAGGAGGTCGGTCGTGCGGTTCTGCTGGCCGAGCCAACGGCTTGCGGCGGCCGCTGTCGGGTAGTCGTTCCGGCTTCTCGACAGTCTATAGACCAGCGAGGCCGTTTTCAACCTTTCGCCCTGACTGCGTCCCATGTCGTTCTTTCTCCACGACAAGCCCGTTTCCTCATTGTAGGACGCGCTTTGGCGGTAGTGACGCCAAGTTGATTCAAACAAGGCCGTATCGCCGTGCAGGTGTAGGGCGTACAGGCCATAGACACCTTCCCTTATCGGGTAACGGTTTACGTTCATGCAAAAGGATTGCAGGTCTTTGGCATAGGCCGCGACGTAACGGTCGGCATCATGGCCGTACGCTAAAGCGGCGGTGAAGAGGAAGCGTAGGCGGGCGGCCGACGGCAGGCTGTCCGGAGCGGCGGCCCGGTTGTCGTCTGACGTTGCTTCGGCTTGTGCGTGTTCGATATAGGGTAGCAAATCGTTTCGCAAAAGGTTGCGTACATCGTAATCGTCAAAGGCGTCGGCCGCCAACGCCTCGGCGATGACCAGGCTCAGGACGGGGTCGGTCGGCTGGCCTTGGAGCCAGCAGAAACCGTCGTCGGGCGTCAGGAACCGGCAAAGTTTTTTATAGGCGTTCGCCGTCTGTACGGACTTATGGTTGTGCAATAAACGGGTTTTAAGATAATGCAGCAAGGCATTGTAGGCGTGGTCGGTCGAATCCAAAGTCAGTTCCCGGCACAGCAGTTCGATGCGTCGGGTCGGGTCTGCCGGCCAATAAAAAACCGTATCGACCGACGGACTTTTTTTAAGCGCGTCGCTCAGAGGTTTGGGTAGGGTCAGCGTGATTTGTCGGCCGGGTCGGATATAAAAGGGGATATGTTCCCGCAGGTAAATACGGTCGGATAGTACGGGAATCCGCGCTGAGAGCGCGTCGCCGCGAAAGGAAGCGGTTTCCGCGGTGGAAGCCGTCGTCGCCACCGACAGATACAGCCGGACTGTCAGCGTGCCGCTGTCTTGCGGACTGTAAATTGTTGGCGAAGTCAGGCGTTTATCCGCCTCGCCGGCCGCCCAGACCAGCGTTTCTTCAAAGCGCGTGTCCGCTATTTCCCAAAGGATGCGGGCGGTCTGCGGTTCCGCCGCGTTCAGGCGGTTGGCTTTGGCCGAGAAGCGTACGCTGTCGCCGGCAGAGAGGAAGCGCGGCAACTGCCAGGTCAGGCGGTAGTCCTGAACGGCCTGTATCGTTTGTGTCGCATAGGCGGCCTGTAGGTCGCGGTCGTAAGCCGCAATGGCCCAACGGTAGCGGCCGGGGGCGGCCGGCAACTCGAATGGCAGCTGCAAATGTCCTTCGGCATCGCTCCGAAGCGTCGGGAAAAAAAGGACGGAGGCCGGTTGTTCCGCCCGCGGCAAAGGCATGGCCGGTTCCGTACCCGACGCTGTCGTTGCGCCCGTACCCGAACTATATGCGTTGGCCGCGCCTTGGTCTTCCATGGCCGTTTCGTCGGCATTGAGCGATTTGAGCATCCGGATGCCGGGGGGCGTCGGGCGCCGGCCGCCCCGGTCAAGGCGATCGAAGCGGTAGGCGTCAGGCGATGTATATGCCGCATCCTGTGTGAACCAGATTGGATCGTAACCGTAGAAATGCCGGTTGAAGGGTCTCGGCGTAACCGGCGGCACTATGCGGGGCGGCCGGCCGGAAAACCAGTTTCCGGGCGCGAAGGTGTGGAGCGCGTCGTCGTAGAGCGCGAGGGTCAGCGGGATGTCCGCCGCGCTTTGGCCGCCTCGGGCGACATGTACCCTCAGTGTCTCGGTCGCGTGGGTTCTGGAACTGTCCGGCAACCGGTCTATCGTGAGTTCCAACGGTGTTTCGGCAATCTGTCCGGCACGGTACAGGCTCTGTTGGAACAGGCGGCCGCCGCAGACATAGGCCAGCAGGATATTGAGGTCGTCTTCGGCCGCGAAGCCGAATCCCTCCGACCCGTTCGCGTTCCCGGACAAGACGAGGGTCGTGTCCGCTTTCAACGGCAGGTAGCCTTGTCGTGTTTTACCATGCCGGTTCTCGATGCTGAAATACAGATGGGTCGCGTTGTAGGTTGTGTCGCGGGGCGTATCGGTGGTCCGACGCGATGCTTCGGGAACGGTCCAATGCAGGTGCAGGCTGTCGGCGGAGAGCCGGGCGTAGAGCGTCGGCACGAGCGGTTGCCGTCCGAGGGTGAAGAAGCCGGTGCAACTGTCTGTCCGTCCCGCTAACCGTGGATGTAGGATCCATACGGTATAGGCGTAGCGGCCGTCGGGAAGGTCGGCCGTAAGCACCGTGTCGCGGCCGCTGTGCGTGAAGACCGCCCGGCGTTTTGTGCAGGCCTGTCGCATTTGGTCCGTGAAATAAGGTTCGTCGGGGAATTTAAGCAGGAATGTGTCGAGGGGTATCGTATAGAGGTCGGGCTCGGGGAAACGGCGGTCAAAGGCGCGGTCGGGCAGCGTATCGGTCAGGCGATAGACCGTCAGGCGGTAGTCGGCCGTCCTTTTTTCGCCCGCCGCATCGCGGACAAAGAGTTTGAACGTGTCGGTCGTCTGTGCCGCGGGAGCCGTCGCGACGGCCGGTCCGTCGTCTGTCGCCGAAGGTT
Organism: uncultured Bacteroidales bacterium; assembly: GCA_947176875.1. Lineage (GTDB taxonomy): Bacteria > Bacteroidota > Bacteroidia > Bacteroidales > P3 > CAMXAS01. Next base: position 4,517 of record CAMWSI010000025.1, on the reverse strand, counting down.
GCGCCAAGCGCCGTGCCGGTGCGATCAGTTCCGCCCGCCAGGCCTGGCTTTGCAGGGGTAGCCAAAGCGAAGCCGTCTGCATCTCGCCGCTGAGGTCGGTTACGGTGCAGGTAAGATGATAACCGCCGTTCCGTCCGTGTCCGCCCTCCGGCGAACCGCCCGAAAGCTCGTCCTCCATATACGTGAAGCGGTCGGTCGGCAATAGGAAACAGCCGTCGGCATCGGTTGTCAGCGAAGCCTGCCAAGTCTTCTCTTCCGTTGCCGCACCTTGTGCCCGGGGCACGGGGAAACCGTCTGAAAGAAGGCGGACGTCAATGCGGACATTACCGCCGCTCAATGCTTGTCCGTCCAAGGCGACGACCTGTCCCCACACCGCGCTGTCGCGATTTACCATCCGTATCTCGAATTGGGGCGGCCGGTAGGCCTCCACGCGGAAATACAATGCGTTGTCTTCCGGAAAATAAGTACGCCCCGTTTGCATCGTTTCCGTACTGTCCGTATCGAACCGCGTCCGTCGTCCGGGCGTATTCGGGTCAATCAACCGGGCCCGCAGCCGCCAGAGGCCGGCGGTCGCCGCGGCCGGGAGGCGAAAACCGCCGGTGAATCCGCCCAGGCTGTCGGTCTCCACGTACAGCACTCCGGGCGTTTCATCCGCCGCCGGTCGGTTGCGGCCGCGGCGACCGATCGGGTCGGGCGCGTCCAGCCACAATGTCAATTGACGTCCCGCCATTAAAAAAGGCGCGCCCTTTCCCGCCCTGCGGGCCCACAATACACCTTTGAGGCGGACACTGTCGCCGGCCTTATAGACCGGTAAGTCCAGAAAAAAATGCACGCCCGCCAGCGTATCGTTTTCGTCCGGCCCGTCGGGCGTATTGTTCCAGACTGCGAAAGGCGGCCGGACAAACGTCCGTATCAGGCTGTCTTCGCCATGCCTGAACAGGAAAAACCGGTTCAGCCGCCGGCGTTCCTTTTCCATCTCCGTCCCGCCGTCCGTCGGTTCGCCCGGTTCCACAAAGCCGTCCGCGCCTGACCGGCGCGTGTCGCCCAAACGTGCGTAACGGTTCAAATGGCTGACGTAATCGTATTCGGCCGTAAAGACATCGAGCGTCACATCGGACAGGGGTTTCCCCGTAATACGGCTGGCCGTGAAGCCGACCGTTCCGAAATCGATGAAGGCCAGGCCGGAGACTTGGAACGGCAGGAAAACCTTGTTATCGACCGCCAGCAGGTAGGTTCCGGCCGGTAAAGGCGACAGATACAGCTCGGTACGGTATTCACGGTAGTCTTGGGGAAAATCCGTGAGTGTCCATAGGCCTTCCCGTACCGCTTGCTTCCCGGCCGCATAGCGGTCAAACGGCATCATGCCGCTCAGGAAATTCATGCGGTCATCGGCCGGTACTAGGAAGATACGGTAAGGCAGCCGCTTTACGTTTTTGGCGCAAACCGACCACAACAAGGGACGTTCCGGCGCATACACGTGCATGCCGCTTACTGAAAAAAACGGTGCTTCCAAACTGTTTAGAAGCAGACGGCTGTTTGCCACCGAGGCCGAATCCGTCTCTTTTGTCCCGCCCGAGGCCAGCGTCGCATAGAAATGGGCCGAATCCGGCTGCGTGAACCGGTACGTTTCGGCCAGAGCGAGACAAACGTCCGCACGGTAACCGGTGTCTGTCAGGCCGCCCGTCGCCATTTCCGACCGCAATGCGGCCCGATAAATGTCCGAAGGCCAAAATCCTTTGGCGTTCAGGATTTTCCATATGGCCAACCGTGCCTGTAAGGCCTGTTCCGGTCGTGCTTTTCCCATCTGTCGCGCAACGAATCCGGCCGTTTCCGCAAACTCCGCCGTACCGTCGGGTATTCGTTCCAGGACGTCCAATGCCGTTTCCCATGCCGCCTCTAAGGAGACGAAGCGGGCGGGTTTGGCGAAGGCCTGCCTCAGATCGGCTTGAACCGCCGTAAAAGAGTCTGCTAAAGTCGGGTCGTGGTATAGTTCTTCCAAATAATAAAGGCTCAGACTGTCTGCACGATGCAACAAGGATTCCGGCCGTTTCGTCTCAGCGCTCCGTACCGCCGGACAGAGGCAGAAAAGCCCTACGACGATCCATAAACATCCTCTCGACATGCGGACGACGGATTTGCGGAGTTGTCGATTCATCACATCTGGGTTCATCATGCTATATTTCAGATTAGGGTTCAGAATTGTCGGCCATCGTGTTTCTCTGAAAGGAAGGCCGAAAGAATTATATTTCAGGAAAGCGGTCCTTTTTCAGGAAAAAGTTTTTCAGCCCGTCATGCCGTCTTATGTCAATCGGATAAACGCTGAAAACCGATTCTATATTTTCCAGAAGACCGATCAATGTTTCAAAATCATAGTGGGCCGTCTCGCCGCAGGCCATCAGGAAATAGTCGCAATCCTCTTCCCTTACGAGCGGTTCGGGATTTTTATTCTCCAGTAAAAACACATTCAGTCGTTCTACGGGCAACGTGTGTTGCAACAGCGCATAAACGGGCGGTTCTTCCTCAGGCCTCAGCTGTCCGTATGCCTGTTCCGCCATATTCTCCGTCCACGGCATTCCGTCGTCCGGCCACGGCGAATAATCGTCGATTCTCGCCAGATCCCATTGGGCGTATTCGTTCAGGAAATAGGCCAGGCGATGCAATTCCAACAATGGCGCTTGAATGCCTAAGACACATACATTGTCGAGAAAATCCAGATCGAGATCCAGCGTGAAGATTTTTTTTGTTTTGGGCATGGCGCGAAAATGGTGTGAATCAAAACTGTGTTCCCCGATGTGACGGGCTTACGTTACGGCTGATGGCCTTTTCCCGTTACATGCCTGTTTGCACTCAGTTTTGATGTAAATTTGGTGCAAAGGTAGTGAATTTGTAAATTTGCCCATTTATAATGAAGTGTCGATTTAATAGTGAAAACCATACGATAATGAGGAGAGGCTTGAAAATACGGCGTTGTATAGGCGTGGCGAAAAACCGTTTCTTCTTGTGGTTGGGCATCGGATTGGTGGGCTCGGGTTATTGGGCGGATCCCGTTGCCGCACAGGCTTACAGTAATTTCCCCTATGTTTCGGATTTCGGTACGAGTGCCGCGCCGGGGGGCGATAATGCGTTGTATCAGTTTACGAGTGAATTTGGGACACCGACAGGGTGGGCGATGGAGGCGATGACCGACAACGCTTTATATCCGACCTTCACGGTAAACGAAGACGATATGAATGCGACGCTCGTAACGCGGCCGTTTCGGTTCGAGCAAGGATTTACCTATCGTTTGACCGTTGTTTATGAGACGGATGCGGTTTTTTCCGATGCGAATTATTATTGGCGTCTGGCACCTGAGAATTCGGCCGCAGCCGAAGGTTACGATATTATTTATTCACCTGATGCCGATGCTAATCTGATTGCTTTCAATGAGTCAGGTTTCTCTGCAGGCGAACAGTTGCCTGTAACCTATGACTTCTCGCCGGGTGTATCAGGAAACTACGCGTTGTCATTTACGTTTTATGCCCAAAATGAAATTTTTGATGACGGTTTAGGCCGCAAACTCCGCATCAAGTCCATTCAGGTTTCTGAAAAAAGCCCTTACGATTTGGCCATGGGCAAAATCGTAACGCCCGTTTCCCATTACAGTGCCGATCCGCAGACCGTTTCCGCCTGGGTGCGTAATGACGGCAGCGCGCCTGTTGCGGATTTTACGCTTTGCTATACGGTAGGTGCCCAGACGGTAGTCAAACAGACGTTCAACCAAAGTATAGCCGTGAACGGTGAAGTCTTGGTCAGTTTCGACCAAAAGGCCGTCCTTTCTTCCGGATCCAACCGTATCCGTGTTTTCCTGACCGACCGGCCGTCGGGCGATCCGGCTGGAAACGACACAGCTGCTTCCGCTTATGTTTCCATATATGACGAGCCCTATCAGGTGCCGTTTTCATTCGGTTTCGACAACAATACGCTCAACCAGCGTTGGACCGTTCTTTACGACGCTCATACGGATCAAACCGCCTGGCGGTTCGGGTTGCAGAACGATAAGGCCTGCGCCTATATCAATACTGCGAATACCGGTAACAACGCGCGTTTGGCATCCCCCGGTATCCGTTTGGATGCGGGAAAGACCTATCGGTTCCGATTCCACTATACGGGGCTTTCCGCAGCGGCCGAGAAACTGTCGGCCTATATGACGGATGCCGATTTCATGGACGAAAGCCGCATGGCCGGTTATTGGAAAGACGAGGGGTTTACGGATAACTCCGAACAGACGGCTACATTTTTCTATACGGCATCTGCGGCCGGCGTCCATCATTTGGTCTTGAAAGCCCATAGCGATGATATAAGCGGCGGCATAGCGGTCTGGAATCTGGAAGTCGATTCCTATGAACCGACTCGTGGCGATTTCTATTATGAATTCGACCCGATGAGCGCTGATGTGACGGCTGCCGCACTGTTGGCTTCCTCGGCCTATTTCATGGATAAAAATCATAACGGGCAGGCCTGGCGGCTTGTTAATGCAC
>CAMWSI010000024.1 GCA_947176875.1 uncultured Bacteroidales bacterium | reverse complement strand
GCCTTGCGCAAAGGGGCGGAATTGGGGAAATAAGCCCCGCTTCCGACAAAAAGAAAAAGCGTGCCTCCGCAAGGAAGCACGCTTTTTTTATTGCATCCGCCGGGTGGCGGCGAGGGAGTGACAGCCTATTTCTTAATGGTATCGGAGTTTTGGTTATAGGCTTTGGCCACGCATTTCCATTCGCCGTTGAGTTTGAGGAGCAGGAGGAAGTCGGTGAAGTCGATGCGGCCGCCCCAGCCTTCTTCCAGTACGCGGACCACGGCCACCGTCTCTTCCACAGCGAGCACGTCGATGCGCGCTTTGAAGCGGTCGCCGGCGCCCACGGTATCCACATTGTGATAGAACTGCTCAATGGAACCGTGTTCCAAGGTGCCGTCCAGCATGCCGAACAGTACGGCGTCGTCGGTGAACAGGGTTTTGGCATAAGAGCTGTCGCCCTCGGCCACGCTCTTTACGAATTTCCCGGCGGCCTCGGCCACCGCTTCGTATTCATGGATTTTGTCTCTCATATCGGGTGTTTATTTGTGTTGTTCCGGCCGCAAAGATAGGGCGGTGGATGTCAATAAGGCAAGTACCGAAAAATTATTCGGGTATGGAAAATTTTTTCGGTATTCTGACTTTCAAGGGTATTGACTAAATTTGCGATGGAAATCCGTATCAGAAAACCTTATGGCATACGAAAAGAAAATCCCCGTGGATTTGGATTGCCCGCTCCGGCTCACGATGAGCCTGATAGAATCCAAATGGAAATCGTGTATATTGGATGAGTTGCGTTCCGGCGCACCCATGCGTCCGAGCGAGATACACCGTTGTTTGCCCGAGGCCGCGCCCCGTGTACTCGACATTCAGCTCAAGGAAATGACCGAAGACGGGTTGGTGGCCAAGACCATCCATCCGGAGTTGCCGCCACGTTCCGAATACCGGATTACGGAACTCGGCCTATCGCTCATACCGATTATCGATGCCATGCTGAAGTGGGGCGAAGATCATTTCGACATCTTCGAGAAGAAATACGGTCGGTAGCGTCTTCGGCCGCTACCGCGGCGCTGCGGTTATTCCGCCACCGGAGTGTCGGCCATGACGCGCAACCGTGCGGCGATTTCGTCCTGAATGGCCTGCATCTTCTGCGGTTTGCCGAGGTAATAGTGAACATTCTGCATATAAGCGTCGAGGCTCAGGCCGTAGTGCGCCAGGATGGGCGTATAGACGGCGGCGGTCTTTTCTTCGAGAAGCGTCTGTCCGGCACCGCTCGGGATGTCGGCGCCCAATTGCGCTTCGGCCAAGCGGATATCCATGCCGATTTCAATCATCTTTTCGGTGGATAAAAGCGGTTTGGGCGTATGCCGGCAGGCAGTGGATAAGCAGAGGACGGCCGCAAGCGACAGCGCGGCGTACAGGATGCGTTTCATGGTTTCGTTTTTTGGATTACCGATCAAGAGTAAACACTGCAAAAGTAAGGATTTTTTCGTACATTTGTCATTTATGCGGATAACGTTCGCGTGGGCGAATCCGTTTTGTGTCGCAGATAGAGCAATAGAAAAAAGGATACATGAATATACTGATTGCCGGAGACGGGGAAGTGGGATTTCATTTGGCGCGGATGCTGTCGGAAGTAGAGGATCACAACATTGTGGTCGTGGATCCGCACAGCGACCTGTTGGAACGTCTGGAAGCCAGCACCGACCTGCTGACGATTACGGGCGACTCCTGCTCGGTCAGCGTGTTGGAGCAGGCCAATGTCCGTAACATGGACTTGCTGATTTCGGTGTTGCACGAAGAGGAACCCAATCTGCTGACGTGTATCATCGGGAAGAAGTTGGGGGCCAAGCGCACGATAGCGCGTGTCAATACGGCCGAGATGAACCGCGATGACCGTCGGGCGTTTTTCACGGGGCTGGGCATAGACCGTTACGTGTGTCCGGAACGTATCGCCTCGAACGAAATCGTGAATCTTTTGCAGCATTCGGGTACGGCCGAGGTGTTCAATTTCGGCCAAAACCTGTTGCGGCTTATGTTGTTGCGCGTCAATGACGATGCGCCGTTGGTCGGCAAGACGCTGGCCCGTATCGCCGAAGAGTATCCGCAGCTGGATTTCCGGGCCGTGGCGATTCACCGCAACCGTCGTACGATTATTCCGATGGGGGACGACATGCTGATGGCGGGCGATTTGGTCTATGTTATCGCGCGTCCCGAAAAGGGGGACGAGTTTTTCGCGCTGACGGGCAAGCACGACAAGAAAATCAACAATGTCATGATAGCGGGGGCGGGGCGCATCGGCAAGCAGACGACGTTGCGCATAGAGAAGGAAATGAAGGTGAAGTTGATAGAGAAAGACCGTCGGCGTTGCGAGGAAGTCGCGGCGGCGGTTTCCCGCGACACATTGATCATCAATGGCGATGCGACCGATTTGGATGTGTTGCGTGACGAAGGCATGGAGCGCATGGACGCTTTCATCGCCGTGACGGATTCGACGGAAACCAATATCCTGGCCTGCCTCTATGCCAAAAAGGCCGGTGTACATACGACGATTGCGCTCGTGGAGAACATCGACTACATCGATTTGGCGCAGACCGTGGGCGTGGATACGATTATCAACAAGAAACTGATTACGGCGAGTTATATCGCACGCTTTACGCTCAACGCGGAGGTGGAGTCGTCGAAGGTGCTCAGCGGCGTGGATGCCGAGGTGTTGGAATTCGTCGTCAAGCCGGACGCCAAAGTCACGCGCCGCGCCATCAAGCATCTGCATCTGCCGGAGGGCAGCATCATCGGCGGCGTGATACGCGGTTCGCAGAGTTTCATCGCCGTGGGCGATTTCCATATTCAGGCCGGCGACCGCGTTGTCGTGTTCGCCGAGCCTTATGCCGTCCGTAAGTTGCCGGGATTGTTCAATTAAGCGTTAAGGGTTGAGGAACCGGGTATTTTAGAAGCAGACCGTTGAAATGAAAGATAAGAGTACCGCCATCATCGTCAAATTGCTGAGCCTCCTGCTGGGGATGGTCGGCATCTTGATGGTTTTGCCGTTTTTGTGGGCGTTGCTGGCGGGCGAAACAACCTATCCCACCCGTGCGGTTTTCGGCGGCCTGTCGGCGGTCGGCGTGGTCATAGGGCTGTCGTCGCAGTATATGCGCAAGGTATGGCGGCATACCGCGCGGTTCCGTGTGCGTGACGGTTTTCTGACCGTGGTGCTGGCGTGGCTCGTCATGGCTTTGTTTTCCTCCATGCCCTACTATCTGACGGGGCTGACCGATAATTTTACCGATGCGCTTTACGAGAGCGTTTCGGGTTTTACGACCACAGGCTCCTCTGTGTTTCAAGATCCGTCCGTGTTGCCGGAGAGCATCCTTTTGTGGCGCGCGCTGACCCAGTGGATAGGCGGTTTAGGCATCATCATTTTCATGATCGCGGCCTTGCCCGCCATGGGGCTGGCCGGTTACGCGCTGTTTGCGGCCGAGATGACGGGGTCGATGGATCACCGCTCCCAGCCCCGACTCAAGGATACGGCCAAGATTATCTGTTGCGTTTATATCGCGCTCACGACGATAGAAACCGTCTTGTTGCGTATGGCGGGTCTGTCGTTTCACGATGCCTGTTGCCATGCCTTATCGACCGTGGCGACGGGCGGTTTCTCCACGTATCCGGACAGCCTCGTGTCGGCTTCTCCGCTCGTGCAGTATATCGTTCTGCTGTTTATGTTTCTGTCCGGTATCAACTACATGATGTATTATTTCTTGCTGAAGAAGCAGTTTACACGGGTGGCTCAGGACGAGGAACTGCGGGCTTACGGTTTTTATATGCTGGCGCTTTGTCTGTTGGCTTCCGTGGCTTTGTACCTGTCGGCTTCGGGACAGGTTCGGGCGGAGGAAGCGTTCCGGCTCGGGGCGTTCCAATGCGTCTCCATCGGCACGACGACGGGATTCGTCAGTTCGGATTTCTCGCTTTGGCCGGCCGGACTGCAATGGGTATTGCTGTCGATTATGGTCGTGGGCGCATGTTCCGGTTCATCGACGGGGGCCATGAAGATTTCGCGTTTTGTATTGATGTTCAAGAATATGTTGCTGGAGTTCAAGCGTGCCGCGCATCCGCGTGCCGTCTTGCCGCTCAAATACAACGGGCGTGTGCTGGGGCAGGAAGTCATCCGTCAGGTGCTGGCGTTCTTTTTTCTCTATGTGCTCGTTTGCATGGCCGGTGCCGTATTCTTCGCATTTTGCGGATTCGACCTCGTGACTTCGTTCGCCATTTCGTTTTCCAGCATGAGCAATATAGGTCCGGTAACGGGTCAGGTATGCAGCCTGTGTTCGGTGGCCGACTATCCGGTGGCCGCCAAATGGATTTCGATGTGGCTGATGCTGGTGGGACGTTTGGGTTTGTTCACGGTGTTGCTGATGGGAATGCCGTCTTTTTGGAAGAATAAATAAAGTAAAGACAGGAATAGGACTATGGATATGGTGTTGGATGAATGGTTCGAGCCGGTCGGTGTACCGGTGGGAGCCGATTGGCAGGGCGTGGTGGACGTGCATACGGCAACGGCCGGTTTTCCCGACCTGCTGGGGAAGCGGATCGCGATTTTCAGTGTGGCCGAAAGCCGCGGCGAGGCCGGGGGCCATGTCTGCGACGGCGCGGACAAGGTACGGATGTATTTTTACCGCCTGCATCCGCGCGATTTCTACGGGAAGATAGCCGATTTGGGGACGTTGCGCTGTGGCGAGACGGTGGAAGATACGTATGCGGCCGTGGAAGAGGTCTGCCATCAGTTGCTGTTGCAGGGCACGCTCGTTGTGGTACTCGGCGGATCGCAGGATTTGACGTATGCGGTGAGCCGGGCGTACGCGCGTATGCGTCAGGCCATCACGTTGCTGACCATCGATTCGGGTTTCGATTTGGGGGCTCCTGTGGGAACCATCGACAATAAATCGTATATGGGCAAGGTTGTGACGCAGTCGCCCAACCATATCTTCAACTATATCAATCTCGGCAACCAGTCCTATCTGAACGATGCGGCGGCTTTCGACCTCATGGAACGCTTGCAGTTCGACGACTACCGGTTCGGGCTGCTGCACGGCGGCATCGCGGAGGCGGAACCGGCCCTGCGCGGCGCCGACTGCGTGAGCGTGGATATGGCGTCTGTCCGCAAGGCTGATGCGCCGGGCAACGCCTATGCGTTCCCGACCGGGTTTTCGGCCGAGGAAATCTGCCAGCTCATGCGCTATGCCGGCACGAGTTATCAGGTGTCGTCGATCGGCTTTTTCGACTATCATCCGGCCTGCGACCGCGACGATAGTTCGGCCATGTTGCAGGCGCAGATGCTGTGGTGTTTCGCGGAGGGTGTGGAATACCGGACGAACGACCACCCGTTGGAGGGACAGTACGAGTATAAGGTCTATAAGGTCATGGCCGAGGGCGACGAGCCGGAAGCGGTGTTCTACAAGTGTAAGCAGACCGACCGGTGGTGGGTGTTGCTGCCGTGTACGGAGGAACAGAAACAGCGGTATGGGCGTCATTACTTCATACCGTGTTCGTATAAGGATTACGAGCAGGCGGTGGAGGGCAACAAGCCCGAGCGTTGGTGGCGGGCGTACCGCAGGTTGAAATAGGGGCTCGGGCTTGCGGCAACGTGTTCCGGGCGGTGGCGGCCTTGTGGGATTGGCCTTGCGGGCAAACGTGTCGGGTCGCCGGAAGGCGAACCCGAATCACCCCATAAAAGAATAATGATAATTAAAAAACCATAAGAGATGAAAAAACAATGGATGATGTGGGCGATGGCGGCTCTGATCGCGGCGCCCGGTCTGGGTAACGCCCAGAAGAAGAAAACCGACGACAAGAAGGCGGCTTATGTATTCACGGTGGCTAAGGAAGCCCCGGCTACCTCGGTCAAGGACCAGTACCGTTCGGGTACTTGCTGGAGTTTTTCGGCGGTGTCGTTCTTGGAATCGGAATTGCTGCGCATGGGCAAGGGCGAATTCGACTTGTCGGACATGTATCCCGTTTTTGTCTGCTATCAGAAAAAGGGCGATAAATACGTGCGTATGCACGGCGACACGTACTTCCCGACGGGCGGCGCGAGCAACGATGTGGTGGATGTGCTGGAAACGCACGGTCTGGTGCCGGAATCGGCTTTCGCGGGCTTGAACTACGGCAACGACAAGCACGACCACAGCGAATTGGACCGCGTGCTGAAAGGTTATCTCGACGCGGTGGTAGGCGGCAAGTCTTTGACGCCGGCCTGGCGGACGGCCTACAATGGCATTCTGACGGCTTATTTCGGTGAAAATCCGGTTGAATTCGAATACAACGGCAAGACCTATACGCCGCGCAGTTTTGCCGACGAATTGGGTTTGAAGGCTTCCGACTATGTGAAGCTGACGTCGTTCACGCACTATCCTTTTTATACGTACTACGAGATGGACGTGCCCGACAACTGGAACCACGGCATGGTGTTCAACTTGCCGTTGGATGAGTTCGAAGCGGCCGTGGATAGCGCGATTATGAAGGGTTACACGCTCGTTTGGGGCGGTGACGTGAGCGAACGCGGCTTCTCGTGGAAGAACGGCGTGGCGATTGTGCCGGACGAAGAAAGCGAGGACATCAAGGGCACCGACCGCGACAAGTGGGAGAGCATGTCGGACAGAGAGAAGAAGGATGCCGCCTACAAGTTCGAGAAGATTGTACCTGAAAAGGCGATTGATCAGGAAGAACGTCAGAAAGGTTACGAAGACTGGAGTTCGACCGACGACCACGGCATGCACCTCGTGGGCATCGCTTACGACCAAAACGGTAACAAGTATTACAAAATCAAGAATTCCTGGAATACGTCCAACCCGTATAAGGGCTATATCTATATGTCGGAAGCGTTTTTCCGCGCCAAGACGTTGGATGTGATGGTGAACAGGAACGCTTTGCCCGAATCGGTCAAGGCGAAGATGGCCGAATAGTTTTGGCTTGACGTGGAACAGACTTTCAAGGACAGGGCCGCCTCATCGGCGGCCCTGTTTCAAAAATTGGCGCGCTATTGCGCGTATCAGGAACGCTGCCGGCAGGACGTGCGGCTCAAACTGTCGGGGCTGGGCGTACGCGGTTCGGCCGAGGCGGCGCGTTGGATAGAACGTCTGGAAGCCGAGGGCTTTTTGGACGAGAACCGCTTTGCCCGCGCGTATTGCCGCGGCAAGTTCCGTCAAAACCATTGGGGCCGCCGCAAAATCATCATGGGACTGCGGGCTAAAGGCATTTCGGAGGCCGAAGTAGCCGAGGCCCTGAACGAAATCGACGCCGCCGACTACGAAAGCGCGGGACGCGCCGTATTGCAGGCCAAAGGCTGGCAAACCGCCTTAAGCCGCGGCTTCGAGGCCGCGTTGCTCCGTGAATGGGCCAAAGACCTGGCGATGGAAGCAGGGGAAGACGACGTGGAGGAAGAGGAGGCTTTCTAATAATTCAAGCCGAACTGCCAAAGGGGAACGGTAGTGCCGTAGCCCGTTTCAATGTCGTCTTTCACGACGATGCCGTTCGGGATGTCTTCGATTTGCTTCCGGCCCTTGCTCCGGCCTCCGATTTCAAACGTGTAATCGTCCACCGTGAAGTCGGAGACTTTTGAAGCAAGAATATCGTGGTTGACCCGCATTTGATTGAAGAAAAACGTTTCCAGAAGGTTTCCGGTATCCGGCTTTCCGCCCGCCAATACGCCCATCAAGTTAGGGTTGTCTATATATACTTTCTCCACTTTTCCCAAACCGCTTAATCCGCCGGCCTCGTTCCGCAGTTGTGCGATCATACCTGCCCTTTCCAGAAAAATCAGGTATTCCGGTACATTGTTCTTGCTTACGCCGATTTTGGCGGCCAAACTATCCATATTGGGCTTAAAGGGGGTGAGTCGCGACAGGACGGAAAGCATTTTTTTGAGCTTCCGCGCCGTAGAAGCCTTCATATCGGCATATTGGGGAATGTCCGATTCCACGGTCTGCGCAATTACCTGTTCCATACGCATCTCAAAGCCGTTTTCGCGCGAAAACGGGTAATACCCCTCTTTCAGATAAGCCCGAAAGAGCGGCAGGGGATGCGGCAATTCGGGAATCGAACCTTTGTGCGCGAGGATGTCCGCCAAGGATAAGACCTCCGTTTTGATACCGTGAAACAATTCCAGATACTCCCGGAACGAAAGCCCCTGCATGGCGTACATCAAGGCCCGCCGGCTCAAATCGGCTTCGCCTTTTTGAATATCGAGTACGGAAGAACCGGTAAACACAATGGATAGGTCGGCGTGTACGTCGTAAATCTGTTTGAGCTCCCTTGACCAACCTTTATATTTATGCACTTCGTCAATGCAAAGCCGGGTGCCGCCATCCTTTACGAACTCGTCGGCGAGCTCCACCAGGCTGTGGGTCGAAAAATAAGTGTGGTCAGCCGATACATAGAGCGACCGTTCTTCTTGCCGGTGTTGCTGGATATATTGGAGCACCATCGTGGATTTTCCGATGCCGCGCGGTCCGATAATGCCCACAAGGCGGCTCTTCCAATCGATGCGGTGGTACATATAACGTGTGAATGAAACGGGGGTCGTGCGCAACATTTCATTCATATAAGTATAGAGCGTTTCGTCGGTCATAGGGCTATGGTTTTCTGCAAAGATAGTAAAATCCCTCAATGAGTGACGAAAACACCGAAATTTCTCCCTCAATGGGGGAGATTTCAAAATCAAAAAATTTTTTCATCAAAATTTGGTGGTTTCAAAATATTGTTCTATGTTTGCAGTGTACTAAAACACTAATACAGCATAACACAATTTCAAAAACATAAGTGATATGATTGAAATAAAGAATGTTGTCTTTAGATATGGCAAGGGGGCCACGGTGTTGGAACAGTTGAATCTGCAACTGAAACCCGGTTCTATCTATGGTCTATTGGGAGAAAACGGCGTGGGCAAGACCACGTTGCTGAAGATGATGGCGGGCCTGCTTTTCCCGAACGAAGGGGAGATCCGCGTT
>CAMWSI010000023.1 GCA_947176875.1 uncultured Bacteroidales bacterium | reverse complement strand
AACCTATCTTCGGCGCGGACAAGGTTTTGGAGAGAAAGAACTATGCGCCGGGCCAGCACGGTCCCAACAAACGCCGCGGCAAACAGTCCGAATACGGCATTCAGTTGCAGGAAAAACAAAAGGCTAAATACACTTACGGCATTCTGGAAAAGCAATTCCGTAAGATTTTCCATCAGGCCGCCAGCAAAACCGGTATTACCGGTGAGGTATTGTTGCAACTTATCGAATCTCGTCTGGACAACACGGTCTATCGTCTGGGCATCGCCCCGACACGCAGCGCGGCCCGTCAGCTCGTAAGCCACCGTCATATCATGGTAAACGGCAATGTGGTGAATATCCCCTCCTATCAGCTCAAACCCGGCGATATGGTGGAAGTCCGCGAACGTTCCAAATCGTTGGAAGTGATTACAGATTCTTTGGCTGGCAGAACCAATAGTTACAACTGGTTGGAATGGGACGGTGCCGCCATGCGCGGTAAGTTCCTGAACTACCCCGAAAGAGAGAATATCCCCGAAACGATCAAGGAACAGCTCATCGTCGAGTTGTACTCCAAGTAATCGTAAATAGAGACGTTCTCCAATAATTAGTAAACCTAAATAGAAAATAAATGGCCATTTTAGCTTTTCAAAAACCGGACAAAGTCAATGTCGTCAGCTTGGATGATAAGAAGGGGGTTTTTGAGTTTCGTCCGTTGGAACCGGGCTATGGGATTACGATCGGCAACGCGTTGCGCCGTATCCTGATTTCCTCGTTAGAGGGCTTCGCCATCACGTCCGTACGGATTGAAGGCGTTCAGCACGAATTCGCCACGATTACAGGTGTGGTGGAAGACGTCATCAACATGGTGCTGAACTTCAAACAGGTTCGATTCAAACAACAGATTGCCGACGTGGACAGCGAGAAAATCCATGTTGTCATTTCGAACCAGAGCGTATTCAAAGCCGGTCATCTGAATAATTTCCTGAACGGTTTTCAGGTTCTGAATCCCGATCTCGAAATTTGCCATATGGAACCCAGTGTAAAACTGACGATGGATCTGACGATTCAAAAAGGCAGAGGCTATGTTCCCGCCGACGAGAACAAGAATGCGTCCGACCCTGTCGGCACCATCGCCATCGACTCGATTCACACGCCGATCAAGAATGTGGAATACGAGACGGACAACTTCCGCGTGGAACAGAAGACCGACTATGAAAAGTTGGTGTTGACCATTCTGACCGATGGTTCCATTTCGCCGAAAGATGCGCTGAAAGAGGCGGCCAAGATTCTGATTTACCATTTCATGCTGTTCTCTGACGAAAAGATTCAGTTTGAAGAAGGCCATGAAGAGACGTCCGAGCCGTTGGATGAAGGCGATTTGCACTTGCGTCAATTGCTCAAAACCAAATTGTCCGACCTGGAGCTTTCCGTCCGCGCCTTGAATTGCCTCAAATCGGCGGAAGTGGAGACATTGGGCGACCTCGTGGCTTTCCACAAGGCGGACTTGCTCAAATTCAGAAACTTCGGCAAGAAGTCGCTGACGGAACTCGAAGCCTTGGTAAAAGACAAGAAACTGGAGTTCGGCATGAACGTACAGAAATATAAATTAGACAAAGATTAAGGATTTAAGATAAGGAAACTTACAGCTATGAGACACGGAAAGAAATTCAACAAGCTCAGCAGAACGCACGCGCACAGACGTCAAATGTTAGCCAACATGGCGTCGTCGCTGATTTTACATAAAAGAATCCAGACCACTTTGGCCAAAGCGAAAGCCCTGCGTGTTTACGTGGAACCGCTTTTGACGAAATCCAAAGAAGATACGACGGCTTCCCGCCGTATCGTATTCGGTTACCTGCAGAACAAGGAGGCGGTAACGGAATTGTTCCGCGAAGTTTCGCCCAAAATCGCCCAGCGTCCCGGCGGTTATACGCGTATCCTTAAACTCGGTTTCCGTTTGGGAGACAACGCCGAAATGGCTTTCATCGAATTGGTGGATTACAACGAAGCCATGTTGAGCGCCAAGAAGGAAACGGCCAAGACGAAAACGCGTCGGGCCGGCGGTCGCAAGAAAACCGAAACCAAACCGGCTGAAACGGCGGCTCCTGTCGCCGAAGCACCGAAAACGGAGGAGGCCCCTGCGGAAGTCAAGGAAGGCGAAAATGCCTAACCGTCTTATCGGTTGATGATACGGGGTTGCTCCAATTTATTGGGACAACCCCTTTTTTTTATAAAAGACTTACATTATATTTACGATTGATTTAGCATTGTAAAACGAACAAAGAAAATGAGCACAATTGCAAACATTTATGCCCGTCAAATTTTGGATTCCCGGGGCAATCCGACTGTAGAAGTAGATGTCATCACGACGGCCGGTGCTTTCGGCCGCGCGGCGGTACCTTCCGGTGCCTCCACGGGCGTACACGAGGCCGTGGAACTCCGGGACGGCGATAAGAATACATATTGCGGCAAAGGCGTCCTGCAAGCCGTTCAGAACATCAATCAGGTCTTGAACGAAGAGTTGAGAGGCATGGAGGTAACCGAACAAATCGCCCTCGACGCCCGCATGAACGAATTGGACGGCACGGCCAACAAAGGCAAATTGGGTGCCAACGCGATTCTGGGCGTTTCCCTCGCCTGCGCCCGCGCGGCCGCACAAGAAACGGGGCAGGAACTCTTCCGTTACGTGGGTGGCGTGAACGCCTGCACATTGCCTATCCCTATGATGAATATCCTCAACGGCGGCAGCCATGCCGACAGCAACGTGGATTTTCAGGAATTCATGATCATGCCGGTCGGTGCCCCCTCTTTCAGCGAGGCGTTCCGCTGGGGCGCCGAAATCTTCCACTCGCTCAAAAGCGTACTCAAGAAACAGAATCTGAGCACGGGCGTAGGCGATGAAGGTGGGTTCGCCCCCAACCTCAAATCGAACGAAGACGCCATCAAGGTCATTTTGGAAGCCATCGAGAAGGCCGGCTACAAACCGGGCGAAGACATTTTCATCGCATTGGATCCGGCTTCATCCGAATTCTACCTGCCGGAAGAAAAGGTTTACCACCTGCACACATCGACGGGCGAAAAGTTGACGGCCGATCAGATGGTGGACTTTTGGGCCGACTGGGTAAAACGCTACCCGATTGTCTCAATTGAAGACGGTATGGCCGAAGACGACTGGGACGGCTGGAAAAAACTGACCGACCGCATCGGCGCCCAATGCCAATTGGTGGGCGACGACCTCTTCGTCACGAATTCGGCACGTCTGCAAATGGGTATCGACCGCGGTGTAGCCAACTCCATCTTGGTAAAAGTAAACCAGATCGGTTCGCTGTCCGAAACCATCGACGCCGTGAACAAGGCTTACCGTCACAGTTACACGGCCATCATGAGCCACCGCTCCGGTGAAACCGAAGACACGACCATCGCTGACCTCGCGGTGGCCTTGAACACCGGCTTGATCAAAACCGGTTCGGCCTGCCGCAGCGAGCGCATCGCCAAATACAACCAATTGCTCCGCATTGAGGAAAGTTTAGGCGATTCGGCCTACTACCTCGGCAAGGACTTCAAGTACTTCCGCCAATAAACGCAAACGCCTTTGAAGGCTACAACGGGCCGGCGCATCCGACGTCGGTCCGTTTTTCATCTTAGCCTACTGCCTGACGCCATGAAACCGTTCGCCAACGCGCCTCTTTCCGCGCCACATCCGCGGCCGACCGTCGATCCGACTTCCGGCATCGGGTTCTTTTTGCGTTCTTTCGTACGGCTTTTCCTATACGCCATCCTTGGTTGCGGCTGTCTGTTCCCGCCTGGCGGCCGAACCATCATGGCCCAGACAGACGCCACTCAAACTAGTGAAAGCAAAACGCTTTCAGACATTCCCCTCAAGCCGAACCGGCCAAAGGTCGGGGTGGTGCTCAGTGGCGGCGGCGCCAAAGGCATCGCGCACGTCGGCACACTCAAAATCATTGAAGAATTAGGGATTCCTGTCGATTATATCGCAGGCACCAGCATGGGTTCCATCATCGGCGGACTCTATGCCTACGGATACTCCGCCGCCGAATTGGATTCCATCTTACGCGCGACGGATTGGGAAATCCTACTCTCCGACAAAGCCAACCGCTCGGACATCTATCTGACCGAGAAGCGCACGGCAGACCAATACCTGCTTACCTTACCGTTCAGCCAACACTCTTCGTTGCTCCCCATCGGGATCCTCAAAGGCCAACATATCAACAACCTGTTCTATACGCTGACGACCAACGCCTATAAGGCCAAGACTTTCGACGACCTCAACATTCCGTTCCTTTGCGTCGCCACCGACGTGCTTTCCGGACAGCCCGTCATACTCAAAGACGGCAATCTGGCCGAAGCCATGCGCGCCAGCATGGCCATTCCAGGCGTATTCAACCCCGTGGAAAAAGACACGATGATTCTCGTGGACGGCGGCTTGGTCAATAACTTTCCGGTAGAGGAACTGATCGCCATGGGAGCCGACATCGTGATAGGCGTGGATGTCGGATTTCAATACAAAGGCAAAGAAAAACTTAAAAATATGGCCAACGTCTTGGAGATGTCGCTTTTCATGCATACCAAGACGAAAATAGCCCAAAACAAGAGCCTCTGCCATATTCTGGTTACCCCGGACATGACCGGCTACGGCACCTACAGTTTCTCGGCCACCGATTCGTTGCTGGCACGCGGAGAGGCGGCCGCCCGCGCCCACTACGACGAATTCAAGGCCATTGCCGAAACATTGGCCGCCTACGAACCGGCCGCCACGACGAAACGCTATCCGCACAAACCGCTGGATCGGTTCTATATCTCGGAAATCCGCTTTGAAGGCCTGTCCAAATTCAGTCCGCAGTTCGCCAATCAGTTCCTGCAAATAGAACACAACGCCTGGGTCAAACAGGAAGATATCGTTCGCGGCGTGGAACGGCTATACGGTTCTTTGGTCTTCGACGACGTACGCTACACCTATCTGCCCGACTCCAACAACAAAGACCAGGTAGTCTTGAAAATCACGGTTGAAGAAAAGCCCACCAACGCGTTCCGCCTCGGCTTCCGTTACGACAACCAACGCTCGGCCGCCCTGCTGGCCGGCGTCCTGTTCCGCGACCTCGGCTTCCCGAACTCCCGTTTAAGCATAGACGGCGAACTTTCGCGCATCCCGAGTGTCAAAGCCGACTTCCTCTTTACCCCCAAATGGAAAAAAGACGAGAACTACGCCTTTTGGCGCCCTGCCCTCGGCGCCTCCTACCAGTTCTATTTCATCAACCGCGAATATCTCTACCACAATTGGAGTACGCCCAACACGCCGACGAGCGAATTTTCGTCGCAAGGCCACCGCATCAGCCTCTACGGCCAGTCGAACTGGCGACGTAGCATATTGGGTGGCGGCATCCGGCTGAACTACCATAATTTCAAAGAGAAGTTCGCTTCGGATCCGGATTTCGGCCAACGCAACTTTTTCTACGTCATGCCGTATCTGTTCTTCCTGCACGACAGCTACGACCAACTCTTTTTCCCACGGCACGGCATCAAGGCCGACATAGAGGTTTCCTATCCTATCGGCCTAGGCATTTCCGCCCCTTATTCCCAACGTTTTCTCTCGGCGCGCGCCTATCTCGACTTCGCGTTCTCGCCCGTCCGCTGGTTTGCCATATACCCCGGCGTCGCGTTGGGGACGAACCTGCTGAAGACGACCTCACAGATTCCGATTCCCTACATGTTTTACCAAGGGGGGCTGACCGGCTTACGCAACGGCGTGCAACAGACCGACTTCGCGGGCCTGATGCCCTTCCAGAGCGAAGGCCAGCATTTCTGGAACCTGCACTTGAACCTGCAGGCGGAAATCCTGAAAAACCTGTATGTATCCCTGCGCGGCTACACGGGTATGTCGGTATATGACCTGAAAGACCTCATCTATCTTGACGAATTCATCTATGGCGGCGCGGCCGGTCTGAGCTACAACACGCCTATCGGACCTATCGGTTTGCATTTCCAGTCATCCAACGTCCACCCGTTCAATATCTGGCTCAGCATCATGTACTGGCTGTAATCCGACAGCCCCCGCGCGTTGCCGCTTGAGGCGGCGTTATGTCCCGAGGTCTTGGAATAATCCGTTCGGCTTGCATAGACTTGCGACTTTCACTATATTTGCTAGTTTATTTAAGACAGATGCGTTTTCGCGATATCATAGGACAGAGACCACTTATAGAGCGGTTGATTGCTTCGGCACAAGCCGGACGCATCGCGCATACGCAGTTGTTCGCCGGACCGGAAGGCAACCAGAAACTGCCGTTGGCTCTGGCATACGCCCAATTTTTGAATTGCCGGCACAAACTGACGGGGGCCGACGCCGATTTGGGCGGTCTCCCGGCCGATTCCTGCGGCCAATGCCCGTCCTGCGTCAAGTTCGAGCGGCTCGCCCATCCCGACCTGCATTTCTTTTTCCCGAACAACATAGGCGAACTGGTCAAAAAAGACGCCCAAAGTACCGATTATCTGCCGCTCTGGCGCGAATTCGGCCTCAAAAACCGCATGGAATTCAGCCTCAACGAATGGATAGAGGCGATGAACATCGGCCAACGGCAAGCCATTATCAATATCCGGGACTGCCACACCCTGATCGAACAACTCTCGCTCAAAAGCTGCGAAGCGGATTACCGCACCGTCATCCTGTGGATGGCTGAGAAAATCAGCGACACGATTTCGTCCACGCTGCTCAAAACGCTGGAAGAACCCGAACCGCAGACCCTGTTTCTGCTCGTTTCCGAGAACCCCGATCAGATTTCGGCCACGATTCTCTCCCGCACGCAAATCGTACAGGTGCCGGCCCTAACGACCGAAGACCTGGGCACCGGCCTCGTGGCACACTATGGACTGACGCCCGAGGCGGCGCAACCGCTGGCCGAAGCGGCCCACGGCAACCTCTGCCGCGCGCTCTCCGATTGGCGCGGACACGAAGCCGAAGAACAGCACGAAGCCTATTTCACGCACTGGATGCGGTCCTGCTATAAGGCCGAAGTGCCCGACCTACTTGACCTGAGCGAACAGTTCTCACGGCTGGGACGCGAACCCCTGCGCTCGTTCCTACGCTTTGCCTTGGAGAAAATACGTCTCTGCCTGCTGTGCCACGAAGGCTGCGGCGTCATGGCGCATATGCCGGCCGACCAACAGGCCTTTATCCGCAACTTCTCGCCTTTCATCACGGCGGAAAACGCGCCGGTCTATTACCGAATCATTAACGACGCCATTTACTTTGTGGCGCGCAATGCCAATATACCCAACCTTATGACGGACGCATCCCTGCATATTTGCCGGTTGATGGCCGCTGAAAAAAAGAAAAAAAATGCCTGAGAATACGGAACCCGAACGTTTTGATTCAGCCGAACGGGCAGAGCCGAGCTCGCTCGAGCTATGCCGTGGCGCAAAAACGTGCCTTGAAAAGGAAAATTTCAGACCCGAATCCGAAACGGAAGACACAGAAGTGTTTCTGCGCAAAACCGTTGAGGAGAACATTTATAACAGCCGCGGCTGCGCCCATGCGCCCAATCTGCAGGACCGCCCCGGCGACCGACGCCGTCAGATGAGTTGCTGCGCCCAGATGCACGCCTACAACTGGACCGATACGTTCGGCGACCTGCCCTCGCCCGACCCGTTCGACCTGGTGGAAGTGCGGTTCAAGAACACGCACAAAGACTTTTTCCGTTTGCCGGCCGATACGAACGAAACGTTCGAATGCGGCGACATCGTGGCCGTTGAAGGCAATTCCGGACACGACATCGGCATTATCTGTCTCCGCGGCGAACTGGCCCGTATTCAAGCCAAAAACAAAGGCATAGATCCGCTCTCGCCGCAGATTAAAAAAGTCTATCGCAAGGCGCGCCCGAACGACCTTGACAAATGGCTGGAGACCATCCGCATCGAGAAGGAGACGCAGAGACGCGCCCGCGTCATCGCGGCGGAACTCGGTCTGGACATGAAGATCAACAACGTGGAATATCAAGGCGACTTCACGAAAGCCATCTTCTATTATACGGCCGAAGACCGCGTCGATTACCGCCAACTGATCAAACTCTACGCGGACGAATTCAAGGTGCGCATCGAGATGAAACAAATCGGGGCGCGGCAGGAAGCCGGCAACATCGGCGGCATCGGCTCGTGCGGCCGGGAACTCTGCTGCGTGACTTTCCTGCACAACTTCACGTCGGTAAGCACACACGCCGCCCGCGTACAGCAGGTATCGCTCAATCCGCAGAAGCTGGCCGGCCAGTGCAGCAAACTCAAATGCTGTCTCAATTACGAATACGACACTTACATCGACCTGCAGAAAAACATGCCCGATGCCAGGACGCCCATTCTAACCGAAAAAGGTCGTGCCAAATGCATCAAGACGGATATCCTGAACCGCAAGATGACCTATGTTTACGAAGATGAGCCGAACCGCTACATAGACGTGGACGCGGACGAGGCCGCCCCTCTGATAGAAGCCAACCGCCGCGGCGAAACGCCGGACGGTTTCCAGATACCCCGCCCTGAGACGGAAGCGGTACCGGAAGTGAACTTCTCCAACGTCGTCGGCCAGGACGACCTGACG
The DNA here is from genome assembly GCA_947176875.1 of uncultured Bacteroidales bacterium. GTDB lineage: Bacteria > Bacteroidota > Bacteroidia > Bacteroidales > P3 > CAMXAS01. The sequence goes on along the minus strand of CAMWSI010000023.1, from coordinate 407 downwards.
CGCTTCGACAAACCGAACAAAGGCGGCCGGGGGAACCGCCGGAAGAAACAAGGCGGCAACAACGGCACACCACGCAATGAGAACCCGAAAAGCGGCGGCAAACCGACAGCGGTTCAAAGCAAACCCGTTCCGGTTCAAAGCAAGCCGCTTCCGATACAGAGCAAGCCCGTGCCCGTGCAGGCCAAACCGGCCGACAAGCCGACCCCCAAGCCGGAGAAACGGACGCCCAAACCCATCGGCAAACCCATCTTACGCCCTAAAAATCCCGATGATGCGAACGCACAATAATCCGACCGGCATCCTGTTCCGTGCGCTGCCCGGCTTGATGGCCATTTTGTTTTTTTCCGCCTGCGGGCACGACACCGTCTTGAGCCATAGCGCGACGTTGCCCGAAACCGGCTGGGCTA
>CAMWSI010000022.1 GCA_947176875.1 uncultured Bacteroidales bacterium | reverse complement strand
GCCGGTGGCGTGCAACGAATCGATGACGATAATCTGATCGAAATGATCTACAAGACGTTGGGCTCTTTCGCCGAATTTCTCGGCGTCTTCGGCCGTCCACCAGTCCTTAAGGTTGCCGTTCTTGTCGAACTGACGGCCCTGATCGTCGAAACCATGCGTCATTTCATGCGCGATCACGACGCCTATCGCGCCGTAATTGATAGCGTCGTCGCCGTGCATATAGAAGAACGGCACTTGCAGAATCGCCGCCGGGAAGCAGATTTCGTTCGTCGTCGGGTTATAGTAGGCGTTCACGGTCTGCGGATACATCTGCCATTCGTCGCGATCCACCTGTTTGCCCAACTTGCCCATCATATAATCGAGATCGAACGTATTGGAACGAAGCACGTTGGCATACAACGCATCGTCTTCTATCGCCAAGTCGTCGTAGCTGCGGAACTTGTCGGGATAACCCACCTTCACCAACACGGAAGCCAGTTTATCCTTGGCCCGCGCCTTGGTTTCGTCGCTCATCCATTCGTTGGCGTCAAAACGTTCGTCCATCGCCGCCTTTACATTGTCCACCAGTTCTATCATACGGGCCTTGGCCTCGGGCGGGAAATAACGGGCCACGTAGAGTTCGCCCAAACCTTCGCCCAGCACGCCATCGACCAAATCCACGGCGCGTTTCCAGCGGGCGCGCATCTCCTGCTGTCCCGACAACGTGCGGCCGTAGAAATCGAACGACTGCGCATAGATTTCATCGCCCGCATAAGAAGCGGAGGAACGGATGATGTTCCATTCGTAATAGGCTTTGAGTTCCTCCAAAGACGCCTTATCCACGATGCCGGCCAACTTCGTCATCGTCGGCAATTGCGAAACGCTCAATTCCGTCACCGTATAGGCCGGCGAAAGTTCGGCGAAATAAGCCGTCCAATCCATGGCGGGAAACAACTTCTGCAATTCGGCCACCGTCATGCGGTTAAAGTTGTTCTTCGGCACACGGCATTCCTCACGCGTGAAATGGGCATCGGCGATGCGGGTCTCGAGCGCCAGCACGTCGGCCGCCTTGGCGCGGGCCATGTCGGGCGTCGTGCCGTACAGAACGAACATCTTTTCCATCATACTGATATAGGCCGCCCGGATTTTCTTATTGTTCTCGTCCTGATCCAGATAGTAACTGCGGTCGGGCATCCCCAAACCGCCCTGCTCGATGCTCAACAGGTTGGCCTCGCTGTTTTCAATGTCGGGCGCGACATAGAAAAAGAAAAACGGCGTGATGCCCACATGATGCAGACCGGCCAGCGCATTCATAAGCGCCGCCTTGTCGCCGAGCGTCTGTGCGTATTCCAACAACGGGCGGACCGGCTCCATGCCCTGTTCGTTCAACTTGGCCGAATCCATCGCCATATTGTACAATACGCCTATTTTCTTGGCCAAACCCGTCTCCTTGTCCGTCTTCGCGGCCAAATCCACAATAAGGCTCTTCAACTGATTCTGACTCGTTTCACGCAACTGGTCGAACGCGCCGTAACGGGAATAGTCGCCCGGCAACGGATTCTTGGCCATCCAACCGCCGCAGGCGTATTGGTAGAAATCCTGCTTCGGGTCAACCGAAGTATCCAGATTCGTCAAATCCAAAGACTGACGCTGCTGTTTGCAGGCCGTGCCCAACAACATGGCGCACGCCACCGGCAAAATCATCCAATGTTTCATCTCTTCTTTATGGTTTATATTGTTTTTCAAAATTTTAGTCATCCAAATCCTAAGGATTCGCAAAATTAACGTAATTTCAACGTAGAAACAAGCAACGGCATTCCGCCTCAAATCGAAAAATCCGGCCGCTCTTCCGGTTCCACATGTATGCCGACATGGGTTTCTGAGCCGAATTCGGCCTTGAGCCGCCGTTCGATGGCGGTGGCGCGGTCGTGCGCCTCATGCAACGGCAGATTGCCGTCCATACAAACACGCACTTCTATAGCGTAGCGGTTGCCGATGCGCCGTGTCTGCAAATGATGCGGCGCACTTACGCCCGGAAATGACAGGATGATGGCCCGTATCCGGTTCTCGACCTCGCGCGGCAACGATTTCTCCAACAGTTCGTCCACGCAAGGCTTGAGCAACCCCAAAGCGACACGCAGAATAAAGAAACTCACGACTATCGCGGCCAACGGATCCAACACACGCCATTTCTCTCCCAGAAATATCGCGCCGCCGATGCCCAAGGCCGTACCGACGGAAGACAACGCATCGCTGCGGTGATGCCATGCGTTGGCCACGACGACCTGCGAACAGAGCCGTCTTCCCCTGACGACTGTATAACGGTACAGCGATTCCTTAACGACCACGGAAACGACGGCGGCGGCCAAAGCCCACCAACCGGGTTGCGGCAACGATTCTCCCTGCAGGAAACGCCACACCGAACCGGCACCGTTCCGAAAGATGCCGATAGCCACGGCACACAGCACCAATCCTATGACAGCCGTAGCCAGCGTCTCGTACTTGCCGTAACCGTAATCGTGTTTCTCATCGGCCGGACGGGCGGAAATGCGCACGAACACGACCACGACGATATCCGTCATGAAATCCGACAACGAATGTACGGCATCGGCCACCATAGCCGCGCTATGCCCGACAATACCCGCCGCAAATTTGAAAACGACCAACAACAGATTGCCGACACTGCCGACCATCGTCACACGATAAATGCCCTTCTTCCTTGCGTGTACCGACATTTCATTCATATCGCCCTCCAATGTGTCCTCTTTTCCCTTTCACGACGCTTATACCGTGAATGTCCGGGAACCGACTTTTTTCTGAGACGGGAAAACGTAAACGGCGGTCCGCTCCGCGACAGGCCCGACAGCCGCCTGCGGGCCGACCGTCAGGCGATAAGCCGTTCCGGGATGCCGGCGTTTGAGCACCGCCAGCATCGCGACGGCCTTCTCCAAGCCGTCGCCACGACCGTAATTCCAAACCTCATCGGGCTGCGCGAGCCGAAAATCCTCATCATAGATGGAGACCGACGGCAGAGCTTGCAGACGGGCGTACACCGCCTCGTCCGACAAATCCCCGCACATCGCGAGCCCGACCGGATTCCGCTCCACAGCCGCTTTCAGGAAGGGCGGCCATTCCACGGCCAACATATCGCGATAGGCATAAAGCGCCAGCTCCGCCCACGCCACACCGTCCGCCGCCTGTGCATAGACATAATCGCGATAGGCTTCGCGCGTCAGACCGGGCGCGAGCGTCCAGGCCGCTTCCGTCTCGAACCGCTTGCCGGCGGCTTCCGGCAAACGCGGCTCCACTTGCAGAAACGCCTTGAGTTCGGCAAACAGCTGATGAACGTTGGCGCAATGCCCTATCAACAGTTCTTTAAGGAAATAACGTTCATATTGCGCGAAATCGCCATCCGGATGCAGATAGAGGTAATCCTCGACCTCGTTGATGAGGATTTTTTCCGGCAGACGCGAAAGCGAGAACGCCTGCGCCTCCATTTCCTGCAACAAAGCGACGCGGCTTTCGTTGTCGAAACGGTTTTTGCTCGAACGCTGGGCGTTGAAAACGCTGCGCATCGGCAGATAACAGGTCTTGCCGTTGTGACGGTGCGCATACTGAAAGCAATCCCAATACTTCTCGCGGCTGAACAGAAAATTGGCGAACGTCTCGAACGTCAGCGGCGCGGAGAGATAGGCGCGGAAACGTTTTTGGAAATCGTCATAGGCCGACGGGTCTATCGTCGCCTTTTCGTAAAACGTATGGATATAACCGCTTACATGCGAGACAATCGTTATTTTCTCGTGTTCGACCGCCCGCCGCGCCTTGGCCGAAATCTCGGTGCCGTTATACCACATCTTCTTGGTAACGATGCGGCGGTTGTTGGTCATAAAGCCTTCGCCCTCGGCCATGAAATTCTGCGAATGGAGCGGCGTGGCAATCATGAACATCTTTTCCAGAGGGATATGCCCCACCACGAACATGGCGGCCACATAGAGCGCGGCCAGCGAGACGCATTCGCCGGCGCCCGTGCCGTAACCTTCCTTATAGCGAAAGGCTTTCATCGCCTCTATGGTTTCTGTTTTCCAATACGGAATCTGCTCGTCGTCGTAGCGGTCCAAGCCGAAATGGCGGCGGATATCCAAATCGAAATAGTATTTGTCGCCCTCGTAGCCGAACAGCGCGTTCGACACTTTGAGCGCGGCCATATCCACAAAGCCTTTGAAACGGTTGATTTCGGTTTCCTTGGTCGTGAGTCCCCACGTGTCCAGATCCAGGTTGAACACGAAGTGGTCCATGATATACTGTTTGATGCGGTTCAGCTTGTAGTTGAACGACTTTTTCTCGATGTTGGCGAACCAAGGATCGTTTTTCCACGCCCAAAGTTCGGGAGACAGTATATTGGCGATGACGAGCGCGTACATCAGGTCGGGAAAAATGAAAATCTCCATGTCAGAGAGGCTGTACGCACTGGACAGCCGTTCCTGACGGGCGGCATCGGACGCCGTGTTACCGGTAGCGGCAGCGCGATTGTTCGCGGCGGAAGCCGAAGCGATTTCGGAAGAGGCCGCCAATGTTTTTTTTATCCGTTCCACGAATGATAGATTTAAGCGTTTGACAATAGATCGAATACCAACGACGATGTCTGCCCCGGCGCACCGACGCGCAGTTCGGCCGGCACGCCCATATAGAGCGCATGGTGGTTTTCGATATGGCCGGCCGGGAAACCGTAATACACGGGGTAACGCGCCCCCTTGGCGAAAGCGGCCGAGACATAGCGTTCCACGGTCTGAATCACGGTTTCTTCCAGCGGGCGGGCGCCGGCGCGGATGCCGGTAAACGCGCCGACGACCACCCCCGCCGGGCGGTCGAACCAACCGCCTCGGTAAAGGTTGAGCAACATGCGGTCCACATGGTAATCCAACTCGTTCAGGTCTTCGAAGAACAGAATCTTGCCGGCGGGGTCGAGGTCGGTAGAGGTGCCGCGCAGGCTGTAGAGTACCGAAAGGTTGCCCCCGACAACGGGTGCCCGCGCCGCGCCCGCCCGCTGGGCCGGGTGCGGCGGCAAGGCCGCGTAGCCGAGCGCTTCGCCAAAAAGCGCGCGACGGAGCGTATCGAGGGCGGGCGCCCCTCCGACCGCTTGCGGGTAGGTCTGCGGCATGGCGGCATGGAGCGAGGCGACATGCAGGTGTCGCTGCAAATGCGAGTGCAGAACCGTCAAATCGCTAAGCCCAACGACCCATTTAGGCCGACGGTTGAAAGCCGTAACATCCAAATCGTCTATGAGCGCCGCCGTGCCGTAGCCGCCTCGGGTGGCGATAACGGCCTTGATTTCAGGGTCGTCCAAGGCCCATTGCAAATCCCGCAAGCGGTCGGCCCGCCGGCCGGCGAACAAAGCCGCACGGTCCGACACATGTTGCCCCTGCACGGGCTGCAAGCCCCATGCCGTCAACTGTCTGACGCCCCGCTCCAGACAAGCCGGCTCTATGCAGCCGGCCGGCGAGACGAGGGCCACCTTGTCGCCCGCCTTCAAAAACGGCGGAATAATAATATCTTCCATGTCCTTATTGTTCGCTTTCAAGGCACGGTGTCGCGCCATCACTTACGGGCAGGCAAGCCACATGCTTCCGACTACCCCACCAATCGCGGGATTCCGGCCGCATCGTCGGCTCACCCGTATGACTTGCGAAGATACAAATTTTGCCCATTCCTGAAAAGTTTGTAGTTTTAGGGGATGCAAACGGTATGAAAACCACCCTTATCCCATGCACAACGAAATATTCATCGGCCTGTTGGGCCGCCGCAACCAAGGCAAGAGCGCACTGATGAACCTGCTGACCGGCCAGCAGGTCTCCATCGTTTCCGATACGCCCGGCACGACGACCGACCCGGTCAAGAAATCCATGGAACTCTTCGGGATCGGCCGCTGTGTCTGGATAGATACCGCCGGCTGGGACGACGGGGGCGGCGTCGGCTTTCAGCGCGTACAGCGCAGCCGCCGGGCCGTGGATCTGTTGCAGGCCGCCGTCGTGCTGTTCTCGCACAACGACTTCGGAACGACGGAGCGGGAAATCTGCGCGTTGCTCGCACACAAACGCATCCCGTTCGTGCTGTTGCACAACAAGCGGGACGAAATGCCACTGTCTGACGCGCTGAAAGCCGATCTGGCGCGGCGTTATCCCACCAGCCCGCTCATAGACTTTTCGGTGGCCGAAGCCGAAACGCAGGCCGCCACCGCCACCGCACGGCCCGACGCCCCGACGCCGGCCGCTCCGCTCATCGCTGCGCTCCAAACGTTGCTCGGCGCAACGAACGCCGCCCCCCGTCCCGTTTTGGAAGGCATCGTCCATGCCGGCGACCTCGTGTTGCTCGTCACGCCCATCGACGCCGAGGCCCCCAAAGACCGGCTCATCCTGCCGCAAGTACAGATCAGCCGCCAGTGCCTTGACCTTCATGCCGGCTGTCTGCTCTGTCAGACCGAAGAACTGGCGCACATGCTGCGAGGTTTCAGGCAGCCGCCCCGGCTCGTCATTACCGACAGCCAGGCTTTCAAGGAAGTACACGCGATATTGCCGGCCGAACAGTCGCTCACGAGTTTCAGCATCTGCCTCGCGCGTCAGAAAGGACCGTTCGATCTCTATCTGCAAGGCACGCCCCATATCGCCGACCTACAGGACGGCGACAAAGTCCTGTTGCTGGAATCCTGCACGCACCAGACCAACTGCCACGACATCGGCCGCGTCAAACTGCCGAATCTGTTGCGCCGGCGTACGGGGAAACAACTGCAATTCGAATTCGTTTCAGGCTTGAACCCTCTCCCCGGCCATCCGGCCGACTATGCGCTCGTTATCCAATGCGGCGGTTGCATGGTCACGGGCAGACAACTCGAACAACGCCTGCTCCCGTTTGCCGAAGCCGGTGTTCCGGTCAGCAATTACGGCATGGCCTTAGCCTATCTGCAAGGTATTTTCGAGCGCGCCACCGCCCCGTTCCGCCAGACAGCCCGGATTTCAACGACGGATTGACGCGACGGATCCATAAAAAAATCCGCACTTTACTGGCCGGGGCCTGCAAAATGCGGATTCGTATGACCGGTTCAAGACTTACTTACGGACCGGACGTTTGTCCCATACGGGATGCGCCGGATCTTCCGCCACGAGGGCTTCGGCCAAATCAATCCCTAAGGCCGCCGCCAACTGCTTTCCGTATTCCGGGTCGGCATTGTGACAGGCCCGTACATGACGCTGCTTGATGAAAAGAGGCACCTCCTTCATTTGGGCGGCCGTATTCTGACACGTGGCCTTTCGGTCGGCCGCACTCATCAGCCGCCATAACTTCCCCGGCTGCGTATAATAATCGTCATCGTACTGACGCTCGTCGTAATTGTACACATCCCCGCACAATTCCATCGGCGGCTCCTTCAACGAGGGCGTTTCCCGCCATTCCCCGAAACTGTTGGGTTCATACGCTATCGTATCACCGAGATTGTCATCGGTACGCATCTGTCCGTCGCGGTGATACGAATGGAACGGACATTTCGGCCGATTGACGGGTATGAGATTATGGTTTACCCCCAAACGGTAACGTTGCGCGTCGCCGTAAGAGAAAAGGCGTCCCTGAAGCATTTTGTCGGGCGAAAAGCCGATACCGTCCACAATGTTGGCGGGATTGAAAGCCGCCTGTTCGATTTCCGCGAAAAAGTTTTCAGGATTACGGTTGAGTTCGAGTATGCCGACGTCACGCAACGGAAAATCCTTGTGATACCATACTTTCGTAAGGTCGAACGGATTGATATTATATTCCTTGGCTTCTTCCTCGGTCATAAGCTGCACCTGCAATTTCCAACGCGGAAACTCCCCGCGTTCGATGGCCTCGAACAAATCGCGTTGATGCGATTCCCGGTCTTTGGCCACTATGGCTTCGGCTTCCTGATCCGTCAGGTTTTTGATGCCCTGAAGGGTTATGAAATGAAATTTGACCCAAGTGCGCTTGTTGTCCTTGTTGATGAAACTGTAGGTATGGCTTCCGAAACCGTGCATATGGCGGAACGACGCGGGAATACCGCGCGGCGACATCGTGATCGTGACCTGATGGAGCGCCTCCGGCAACAGCGTCCAGAAGTCCCAGTTGGCCGTCGGATTACGCATACCGGTGCGCGGATCGCGCTTGATGGCATGGTTGAGATCGGGAAATTTCAACGGGTCACGCAAGAAAAATACCGGCGTATTGTTGCCTACAAGATCCCAGTTCCCCTTATCCGTATAGAATTTCATGGCGAAACCGCGGATGTCGCGTTCGGCATCGGCGGCTCCCCGTTCCCCCGCCACGGTGGAGAACCTGACCAGACACGGCGTCTGTTTCCCTACTTCGGCAAAAATCGAAGCGCGGGTAAATGCCGTAATGTCGTGGGTCACGGTAAACGTACCGAAAGCACCGGAACCTTTGGCGTGCATACGCCTCTCCGGAATGACCTCACGGTCGAAATGAGCGATTTTTTCGAGATACCAAGGATCTTGGGCGGTAAAAGGTCCGCGAGGGCCCGCGGTCTGAACATTCTGATTGTCGGCAATCAGCCGCCCGTTTTCTGCGGTGAGTTTTTTCTTATTCATACAATCACAATATTTAATGGTTTGTATTTAATTTGTGTTTGCATCGAAAGAATAGACGAATTTAAGCAATATCGAATATTAATACAAATCAAGCCGCCAACATGCCCCTACGCGACAGCCAGCGGGGGTATCCGCTGCATGACAAGTATATTTCCTTTGAAAAAAATGATAAAAAAACGACAAAAAAAACGGACTCCGATATCCTTATCAAAGCCCGTTGATTCCACAGACGCCGGTTCTTAGCGTCTTTAACTATTGTTTTGTGGAGGATATGGGACTCGAACCCACTACCTTTTGATTGCGAACCAAACGCTCTACCAGATGAGCTAATCCCCCGAAAGCGGGTGCAAAGATACAACAAAATTTTTATTTTGAAAAATTATGTAATTTTGTACCGCTTCAGGTGTCCGGAACCATCGCGTTCGGACGCAACCGACCGCTTTATGACGACCACGACCGCCCGACATACAAGGC
>CAMWSI010000021.1 GCA_947176875.1 uncultured Bacteroidales bacterium | reverse complement strand
ATGGTGGTAGGCCGCGATACGACCTTGATCTATGCCGACGGGGAAGAGCCGGTGGAACCCGAATTGCCGGAGGATGATCCTGAGGTATCCGACGACCCGGAAACACCGGGCGCGTCCGACGTCGGCATCAAGGCGGATCCGCTTTATGTCTTCTCTCAGGTCGATACGCAATATATCGAATTGCAGGCTTTCGAAATAGCCGGCCGTTGGATTCTGCCGGGACGCGATACGATACAGGTGCCGTTCGGTACCAAGGTGCGGCTGTCGGCCGAGGCGGTCGGCGGCGGTCGGCAGTATGTCTATCTGTGGGAACCCGCCGAACAGTTGGAGCGACACGACAGTACGGATGCGGCGGTCGCCACGTTGCGGCTTTACGACGACTGCGACGCGACGCTGACGATACGCGATATCGCGACCGGTTGCAACGATACCCTGCGCGTTCATATCGGCATGCAGGACGCGATAGGCGATATACCGAACGCTTTTTCCCCGAACGGGGACGGCATCAACGATATATTCATGAAAGGCACCGACCTTGTGATATTCGACCGGTTCGGGCAGGAATTGTTCCGTTCTTCCGAAGAACAGGAGGGTTGGGACGGCACGTTCAAAGGGTCGCCCGTACGGCCGGGCGATTATCTGTATGTGGTGACGATACGGAAAAACGGCCGGGAATATATCAAGAAGGGTACGGTAACGGTTTTTACAAAATAGAACATGAAACCTACAATAAAACAGGCTGTCAAAGACATGACGACGAAAACCGTACGGAGGAGACGGTTCCGGCTTCCTTTCGTGGCGCTGGGGATTTTATGCGCCTGGTGGGGGGGCGGTGTTTCCGCACAGCCGTCTTTTTTAGCCGATACGACCGGCGAATATGCGTTCAAGGGTGCGGTCGCGAAACTGGTCCGCGCGGGTGACGCCGCGTTCCGTCAGGAACAGTATATCGTATCGACCGACCGCTACAATCGGGCGTTGGTCAAGGAAAAAAACGAATCGAAGGCCATCCGGATTTATTACAAATTGGGGCTGACCCGACAGAAACTGAATCATCCGGAAGCGGCTTACAACGCATTCAAATATTTGTGGGATAAAGGGGAACGGAGCCGCGATTTCCTGCGCGACTATATGTACACGTTGTTTGCCGTCAGTCATTACAACGAGGCCGATTCCGTTCTGGATACGATGGCGCGTTACCGGATGCCGGTGGAACGTTGGCGGAAGATGTTGTCGCTGGGACGGGCGGCGACCGATTCCGGCGCGCCGGTTTATCCCAAGACCGATTTGATTTACGACAGCGCGCTCAATACGGCTTTCAGCGAATACGGTTGCGTGTTGCTCGATAACGATGAACTCGTGTTCACGTCCACGCGTCCCTTGAAAGGCGAAACCGTCATGGATCCGCGTACGGGACACAGTTATTCCCGTTTGTATTCGGCGGTTTATCAGCCTGAGACCCAAACTTGGGTCAATCCGCAGTTGTTGTCGGGGCCGTTCGAGGGTCTGCGCGGCAATATCGGTACGTTCTCTTACGATGCCGCCCGTCAGATTGGTTATTTCATGTGGAGTCAGGTCGATAAGAGCGGTGTCTATACCGTAAAACGGCAAAGCGACGGCAGTTGGGGGGATCTGGCCGAATTTCAGTTCAACCATTATGAAAACGGGCCGGATTTCGTCGGCACGGCGGGGCAGCCCAGCGTTTCCCCGAACGGTAACCGTCTGCTGTTCGTCGTCAAAAACGAGACGGGCGGCACGGGGACCGATATATGGTATATGGAACGGGTACCGGAGGCACCGCCGGCCAAGACGACGCGCAAGCGGAAAGTGGCGTCGCCGTCTTCACGCAGCCGTAGCGCGGCCAGCAAAAGCAAGGCGCGCAAACCGGCCAATCCTAACGGCGAGTTGATACAATTGAACAAAGACTGGGGCGGTCCCGTGCGGCTCGATACGCTGGTGAATACGAAGTATAGGGAAGCGTTCCCGCAATGGCTCAACGACACATGCTTTGTATTCGCATCGGACGGTTTTGTCGGCATGGGCGGTCTGGATCTGTATATCGCCACGTTCGACAAGAAACGTCGTCAGGCCTCCAAAGTCAAACATATTCCGGCGCCAGTGAACTCTTCGTTCGACGATCATGGTCTGATCTGGGATTCGGCGCGGCAACGCGTCATATTTTCCAGTAACCGTTACACGAAGCCCGGTTACCGGGACCAACTTTACATAGGGCCGGATTATCTGTTGTTCCCGCATCCGGACGCGCCGATAGACAGTACGGATCTTTTGGCCGCGCTGGCGGCGCAACGTCTGGCGGATTCGCTTTTGGCGGCGGCGCAGGCCGACAGTATCCGCATAGCCGATTCAATCGCGGCCGCGGCTTTTGCCGCCGACAGTCTGCGCGTGGCCGATTCGCTCATGAATGCGCAACGCATAGCCGATTCAATCGCGGCCGCGGCTTTTTCGGCCGACAGTCTCCGCATGGCCGACTCGCTGGCGATGCAGACCGACAGCAGCGCATGGTTGACCGATTCGGCTTCGTTGATGGCCGCTCCGCCTCCGCCTTTCCCGGATACGGCGGCTTCGGCCGCGGACACTTCGCGTCAGTGGGATTCGTTTTTCGGCATGGCGGTCGCGCCGACCAACGAAAAGCAGGACTTGACACAATATCTGAACGACAGCATGTCGGCCAAGGAAATCATTGCCGCCATCAGCGCGCACCGCAAGGATGTGGCGCGTGTCGATTCGCGTTATGTCAACGACTATCAAAAGCGTATGAACGATCCTTTGCGGCGGACGAAGTTGCAGGTGGTGCCGCCCGGCGTCAAATGCGAGGTCTGCGAGGACAAGACGCGGCAACGTCCGGCCGACAAGCCGTTCTTTGTCCGTACCAACGACGACAAGGCTTTGATTACGCTGACCAATCAGGCGGGCAAGGTTTCCTATATCGACGTCGCGCCCAATGCCGCCTATCAGATAGAAATCACGACGATGGGGTCGGACGGTAAGCCGTCGTTGCCCAAGAGTGTCGAAATGTCGGATCTGCGGCGTACGGTCGTCACGCGCGACTATGTATTGTTCGAGTGTACGCCCAAGTTGTCGGAACTCAACGACGAGGCCTACGTCAACAACCTCTATTTCGATTTCGACGGCGACAGTCTCGTAAGGGATGCGTTCCGCGAATTGGACCGCATGATTATCATTGCGATCAAGAATCCGGATATGATGTTCGAAATATCGGCCCATGCCGATGAACGCGGTAGTGCGTCATACAACCAGGCCTTGACCGACCGTCGTCTGGAAAGTACGAAAGCCTATGTCGAGAAAAAAGGTTTCGATACCGACCGCATCGTGGCCAAGTCGTACGGCAAGAGCCGTCCGCTGATCCGCAATGCCCGCACCGAGGAGGAACACCGGCTCAACCGCCGCGTTTCGTTCCGTCTGTTCAATCCGGAAGCCGAAAACGAACTCGCTGGCACCGACTATCCGTTGGCCGAGGTGCCGCTCCAGTATAGCGACAATGTTTATTTCAAGTTGCAGTTGGGCGCGTTCCGGCGGCCGCTGGAAGATCCGTTGGGTTATTATCAGGATGTGTTGAAGGTAGATTCGTCTTTCAAACTGACGTACTATATGGATAAGGACGGCCTCTATAAATACAACATCGGCGATACCTATGCCGATATAGAGCAGGTCCGTTCGCTGGTACGTCTTTTGTTGGATCACGGCCGGGAATGTTATATCGCGGCTTTCTATCAAGGCAACCGTATCACGGTATCGGAGGCCTTGGCGGTGTTGCGGCATCAAAGCGGCTTGTAGAAAAGTAAGTTGAACATGCGGAATATAAGGAGTATAATACTGAGGGTGTGGCTTTTGTCAAGCTTGACGGGGATCGTGCAGACGGTCTCCGCCCAGAAGGATGCGCCTATTTTTTCGCAGCAGATGTTCAGTTCTGTCAATTTCAATCCGGCCGCCGTGCGCACCGACAATCAGGTACAGGCCACTTTGTTCGGCCGGCATCAGTGGATGGGCTTCGAGGGGGCGCCTGTTTCGTTGATGCTGAATCTGGAAGGCTATGTGAGTGAAATCAACTCAGGGTTCAGCGCGAGTATCGCGGGCGACCGTTTCGGCCGTAGCCATACGCTCAACCTCAAGGCCGGCTATTCCTATCATTTCAACTTGGGCGGCAACAATACGCTCCAACTCGGACTTTCGGCCGGCTTCCTCTACAAGAATTTCCGCGGTTCCGACATTATTCTGGATCAGAACGGTGACCCGGTCATCGGGCTCGAAGACGACAACGACATCAAACCCGATTTGGATTTCGGGTTGGTCTTTTCGTCGGGCGGTTTCATGATCGGGGCTTCGGCCACCCATCTCGTTTCGTTCGCTTACGATAAAAACAACTATTATACGCCCGATTTCGGCGTCTATCTGTTTGCGACGTATTACGGACGGATCAATGACAATTTGTTGTTGCAACCCTACGTGCGGGGCATGTATGTGGGTACGTCGTTTAAGTTCGAGGTGGATTTCCGCGCCGAGATACTGCGTTGGTTTTATGTCGGGGCCGGTTACCGTTACCACGAGGCGGTCAAGGCGATGGCGGGTATCACGGTGCATGGCAAATTGGAAATCGGCTATTGTTACGATATAGGTTTGGGAAAAATCAGGAACTACCATGCCGGATCGCATGAGATCATGATAAGCCTGCGTCTGCCTACGAACAGCCGTCTGGGTGACGTGACACGCGATACGCCGCGTTATTTCGGCGAAAAGGAAACGGAAGCCGAATAAAAATAAATGGGATAAAAAGCGTACCTTTGTGTTCCGAATTACGGAGATAAAATAATACGGTTATGGCAAAGAACGAAGAAGAAAACAACAGTACCGCGGTCAATATCATCAGTACGGGCACCGCGTTCGAAGGCAAGTTCAGAAGTACGGGCAGTCTGCGGATAGACGGTTCGTTCAAGGGCGAGTTGGAAATCGGCAGTAAGTTGGTCATCGGGGCGCAAGGTAAGGTGGAAGGGCAGGTCGTCTGCCGTTCGGCCGAGGTGGAAGGCACGGTGGAAGTTTCGACTTTGGCGGTTTCGGAGAGTTTGAGCCTCAAGGCGTCGGCGGTCGTAAAAGGCGATGTTTCGGCCGACAAGCTCATGATAGAGCAGGGAGCCGTCTTGATAGGCCACTGCCAGATGCCGGACCGTGCCGAAAGACGCCGCTCGGCGGAGTAAGCGTTGAAGCCGCGGGTAGGGCCGGTTTTGCCTGAGCGTGTGCCGAGGCACAAAAAATATGCACGAAATCAATAAAATTCAGATATGAAAACGACGGTTTTTACAGACACCCACATCAAGTTGGGTGCTAAAATGGAACCTTTCGCCGGTTACAATATGCCGGTTCAGTACGAAGGTATTATCGTAGAACACAATAATGTGCGTCAAAAAGTGGGCGTGTTCGACGTATCCCACATGGGCGAGTTTTATGTACGCGGTCCCAAGGCTTTCGCGTTGGTTCAGAAACTGACGACCAACAATGTGGCGGCATTGACCGACGGCAAGGTTCAATATACGACGATGCCGAACGGCAAGGGCGGTATCGTGGACGATATGTTGGTTTACCGTATCAGCGAACAGGAATACCTGTTGGTACCGAACGCGGCCAATATCGATAAGGATTGGGCCTGGGCCTCTTCCCATGCGCGCGAGATGGGCATGGAAGTGGGGAAAGAACTCTACAACGCTTCCGACGAGACGTCGCAGCTGGCCGTACAGGGACCGTTGGCCTTGAAGGCCATGCAGAAACTGACCGACACGCCGATTGAAGACATGGAATACTATACGTTCAAGAAGTTGACGTTCGCCGGTGTGGAGAATGTGATTCTTTCCACCACCGGTTATACGGGCGCGGGCGGTTGCGAGATTTATTTCCCGAACGAAGCGGGCTTGAAGATTTGGGATGCGGTGTTCGAAGCCGGCAAGGAATTCGGTATCATGCCGTGCGGTCTGGGTTGCCGCGATACGTTGCGCCTCGAAATGGGCTTTTGCCTTTACGGACACGAAATCACCGACGAAACGTCGCCTTTGGAAGCCGGTTTGGGCTGGATTACGAAATTCGTCGATGGCAACGACTTCATCGACCGCGCCTATATGGAAAAATTGAAAGCCGAAGGCCTGAAGCGCAAGCTCGTGGGATTTGAAATGATCGACCGCGGTATTCCGCGTCCGGGTTATGAAATCTGCGATGCCCAAGGTCAGGTGCTCGGCCACGTCTGCTCGGGTGCGCCTTCGCCCTCCACGGGTAAGAATATCGGGACGGGCTATGTGCCGACGGCGTTTTCCAAGGTCGATACCGAGATTTTCATCAAGGTTCGTGAGAAACTGTTGAAGGCGCAGGTGGTCAAGATGCCTTTCTACAAGGGATAAATCGTGGCGGTTGTGTACCGTTGCGGAGTTTTCGGGTGACCCGACGTTCCGGGGTGACCCGATGATAAAGCGGCTCGTCGCAAGACGGGTCGCTTTTTTTGTATGCCTCCGGTACGGTCGGGCGTTTTTTCAGAGTTGCAGGTCGGTCAGGGGCGTATTGGCGGGATGCAGATGCGTGCGGATGCCGAGGGTGGCCGCTGCCGCGATGTTTTCGGCGCGGTCGTCTATGAACAGCGTCTCTTCGGGGCGCAGGGCCGCGTCGCGTAGCACATGCGTATAGATTTCGGGCTGCGGCTTGCGCAGGTGCAGCTCATGCGAGAGATAGGCTTGCTCGAAGTGTTGCAGGAATGGTTTTCGGCCGGGGAAGCGGCTTTGGAAATCCTGTTCCACATAGCGGATATGCAGGGCGTTGGTGTTGCTGAGCAGGAACAGGCGGTAGCGTTGGCCGTAGGCGTCGAGCAAAGGCAGGTGCGCTTCGGGAAAAGGCAGCAGCATGGCGTTCCAGGCCTGGATCAGGGCGTCGTCCGTAAGGGTTTCGGTGGCATGGGGCGCGTTGGCGGCGGCCTTAGCGGTTTCCGTAGCCGGTTGGCCGGCGGCTTGGGCTTCGGGGCTGCCGGCGGTTTTTGCGGCGGTCAGGGCGTTTCGGAGGCGGGTAAGGAGGGTGGCGTCGTTGATGGCGCCTAGTTCGTAGGTCAGCACGTCGGGTTGCAGCCGTGCGGCCAAGGCTTGGGCGGCTACCGTGGCTGCCGCGTTCGCCGCCGTTCCGCTGTGCGCACCGGCCAGAGCCGCGAAGGCCGCCAGTGTCCGCTTTTCGTCTATCGGCAGCCATACGCCGCCTAAATCGAATATTAGGTTTTTAATCGCCATCGGGTTGTTTGTGCTTGAATTCCGTACAATATTAGCATAAAATCGCGGAGGAAGCAAATGACTGTCCGTTTCGCCGCTTGCGTCGGCGCCGGCCAGGCTTGCTGCACCGTGCCGCCGGTCTGCCCCTCCCGCTGCGCCGCAAAAAGTTTTTGGGAAATTCGCGTCAAAAGCCTATCTTTGCACCCTATCTTCGCGATAGGGGTCCCATAGCTCAGTTGGTTAGAGTAGCTGACTCATAATCAGTTGGTCCTTGGTTCGAGCCCAAGTGGGACCACAAGATGGCTTTTCGGCCATTCCATTGCCCGACGTTCTCAATAGAACGTCGGGTTTTTTTTACAGCCTCAAGACCTTGGCTGCTTCCAAAAGGGGCGGGATTACTTGTTTCTTCCGCGACATGACGCCTTGCAGCAAGACGATGTTGAGGTCTGGCTCGCAGTTGAAGGCTTCGGCAATCAATGTTTTGGGTTCGCCGGTAAAGAGTAGGGCGGATGCCTCGTCCGAAACATTGGTAATCATGATGATGGAAAGGTCGTATCCCCGTTTGACCCGCATCTTTTCCAAGGCTTCCAAAATCTCGTCCTTGCGGTCGAGCACCTGCTGACGTTCCCATACGGAACACTGGCTCACGCTGATGCGGTAACGGCCCACCGAAAACTCCTTCATGTCGTTTTTCGACATCTCTTCCGGGGTCATATTGCTGATATCCGAACCGGCTTTGAGCAGTTCCTGACCATATTGCTGTATATCGACGCCGGCGATTTTGGAAAGATACAGGGCCATTTCCCGGTCGTGCGGCGTACAGGTGGGCGATTTGAACAGCACGGTGTCTGAAAGGATGGCCGAAAGCATCAGCCCCGCTATCTGGGGCGGAATGGGAATCTGACGGTGCAGGTGCATGTCGGCCACGATGGTGCAGGTGCAACCTACCGGATCCTGGCGTGTAAAAATAGGTTCGTTGGTCTGTATGCCGCCCAGGCGGTGGTGGTCGATGATTTCGAGAATCTGCGCGTTTTCGATGCCTTCCACCGCCTGACTGCGTTCGTTGTGATCGACTAAAATCAATTTGGTCTTCTCCGGTACCAAAACCGAAGTGCCGCTCACCATGCCCACTAATTTGCGGTTTTCCACCACGGGATAATAATGGTGCTTTTGCTTTTCCATGACCCCTCTCACGTCGCTCAGCATGTCCGTGGGCTTGAAACTGACTACATCCCGTTTCATGATGGACGAGACGGGCACGCATTGGTTGATCAGCCGGGCGCAAGTGTAGGTGTCGTGCGGCGCGGAGAGAATGACGGTATGGTTTTTCCGGGCCGCCTCGATAACCTCGGGCGAGACAGTGCCGTTGCCGCTGACCAACAGGCAGATGACGCCGTTTTCTATGCAGGCCGTCATAATCTGCGGTGTCCGGTCTCCCACCAAAACCACATCGCCGGCGGCTACGTTGTTTTTGACGGTTTGAAGACTTCCGGCCGCAATCCGCACTTCCCCCGCCACAATTTGCCGCAAGTCGCCGGCCACCGCTTCGGTGGCATCGCACACATGCGCCATTTCGTTCAGCGAGACCTTGAATTCCGCGAATTTCTGCATGCCCACGTCTTCGAAATAGCGTTTGGCCACATCACTCACCGTCACCATGCCCACCAGATCGAGTTCGTCGTTCACCACGGGGATGGACTTGGCCCGTCCGGCCATGATGTGCGCCAGTTCCCTGAGATTTTGTTTTTCGTTGATGGTGAGTTTCCAATCCGTCAAGACGTCCGCGACACGCGGATAGACGTCGGCCAGCAGGAGGGGGGCTTCGGCCTTGAAATATTGCAATACAAAGGCCGTTTCCTTGTTGATGGAACCGGCCCTTGCCGGCAATACGTTGGCACCCAATTCCGTTTTGAGGTGGGCGTAACTGATGGCCGCGCAGATGGAGTCGGTATCGGGATTGCGGTGTCCGATGGCGTAGATGGGGCGTTGCTTTTGCATGGATAACGTGTTAAACTGGAATCCGTAAAGTTAGCAAAAAAAGTTCACATGGCGTACCTCTTATTCACGTCACGGCAC
>CAMWSI010000020.1 GCA_947176875.1 uncultured Bacteroidales bacterium | reverse complement strand
TCCAAGACCTGCACCGTCAGGGGCGCACGATTGTCTTCGTGACGCACAACCCCGAAATAGCCCAATTCAGCAGCCGCAATATCGTGCTCAAAGACGGGCATGTGGTGGAAGACACGCGACAGACGCAACAGCGTTCCGCCGCCGAAGTGCTGGCCCGATTGCCCAAAGAGGAGGATTAGTCCCGGGATTCAAGAAAAACGGTGGCTCACACGAAATTCAAACTACGGAACATGAACTGGAAGAACCTCATACAAATCGCTTTCCGCGCGCTCAACAACAATAAACTGCGTTGCTTCCTGACGATGCTCGGCATCATGATAGGCGTGGCTTCGGTCATCGCCATGCTGGCCATCGGCCAAGGCTCCAAACGCAGCATCAAGGCCCAGATTTCGGAAATGGGCTCCAACATGATCATGATTCATCCGGGCCTTATGCGCATGGGTGGCGTAAGACAGAGCGCAGCCGACATGGAGAGCCTCAAACTGGCGGATTACGAGAAAATAAAGGACTTGCCGCACATAGACCTCTGCTCGCCCTCCGTCAATTCGAGCGGTCAGGCCATTTACGGCGCGAACAATACGCCTACGACACTCTACGGCGTCAATACCGAATACACGGGCATCCGCATGTATGAAGTGGAACGCGGCGAAATGTTTACCGAAGACGACATACGCCATATCGCCAAAGTCTGCGTCATAGGACGCACGGTATCGGACGAACTGTTCGGGTAAAACGGCTACCCGCTCGGACAGACCATACGGTTCAACAAAACCCCTTTCAAAATCCTAGGAGTCCTCAAGAAAAAAGGCTACAACACGATGGGGCAGGACCAAGACGACCTGATTCTGGCTCCCTACACGTCGGTTCAGAAACGTATTCTGGCCATCACGCACTTGCGCGGTATCTACGCCTCCGCCACGAGCGAGGAAGCCAGCCAGCCGGCCATTGAGGAAATACGCGCCGTTCTGCGCGAGAATCACCGCATCGGCGAATTCGACGAGGAGGATTTCACGATACGCTCGCAAGAGGAACTCAGTTCGATGATGAGCTCGACCACCAACCTGATGACAATGCTCTTGGCCTGTATCGCCGGCATTTCACTGCTGGTGGGCGGCATCGGCATCATGAACATCATGTATGTTTCGGTTACCGAACGGACACGTGAAATCGGCCTGCGCATGTCGATAGGGGCAAAGGGAAAGCATATCCTGTGGCAATTCCTGATCGAAGCCGTCATCATCAGCGTTTCGGGCGGCCTGATCGGCGTCTTGCTGGGGGTAGGCGCGGCCGTGGCCATCAAACTGATTGCCGGATGGCCGGTTTACGTCCAATTGTATTCCGTCGTCCTCTCGTATGCGGTCCGCCCCGTGACCGGTATCTTCTTCGGATGGTATCCCGCCCGCAAGGCCGCCGGTCTCGACCCGATCGAGGCGTTAAGGTACGAATGAACGTGCAAGCCGAGTGGAACGATACAGCAGGACGACCCGTCGGCAGGACGGTGGTCTTGGCGGTGTAGATTGGAATACCCAAGACCGAGAAACGAAGTTTATCGAGTCTTGGGTAGACAAGATACAGGACGACGAAACGTCGTTTCGTCGGACAAAAAGCCGCCAAGACAGCACGCAGTGCTATGCCGTCCTGCAAAAGCATTTCCGAGGCGCCGCCGTTTATCACGCGAGGCGCCAGCCGAGCGTAGTAGTCAGGCGTAGTAAAAATTCACTATATTTGTACAAACTTAACCTTGTCACGCATGTCGTCAAAACCCTGGCCCAAATTTTTAGAAACAACGGTTCACCTCTGCCTGTGGGCCGTAGTGGTCAGTTTCCCGTTATTCTTCTGGGGGCGCGACCATCAGATCGGCCTCCACGACCTCTTGCGTTTCGCCGCCATGCCGGCGGCGTGCGCCATCGTTTTCTACACCAATTACTGCGCTTGGGTCAAAACCTATCTGCTGCAAAAAAAACTCGGCATTTTCTTCATGCTGAATCTGTCGCTCATCCTACTTACCCTCTTCGGCGAACACCTGTGGCACGAATGGCTCAACGAACTGAACGGCATAAATCCGGAAACCGTCTCCCGCAAACACGGCCCCTCCCCCCTGATGTTCGCGTTCCGCAACAGCGCGATGCTGATTCTGACCTGCGCCTTGAGCGTGGCCATACGTATGACTTCGAATTGGTACCAAAGCGAAATGAAGCGGCAGAAGCTGGAAAAGGAACATACCGAAATGGCATTGAAAAACCTCAAGAGCCAACTGCATCCGCACTTCCTGTTCAATACGCTCAACAATATCTACGCGCTTGTGGCCATAGAGCCGGAAAAGGCGCAGACCGCCCTGCTCGATTTAAGCAAACTCCTGCGCTATGTCTTGAAAGAAAGCGAGCGCAACACGGTGCCGCTGTCGGACGAAATCCTGTTCCTGCAACAATATATCCGCCTCATGAGCCTGAGAATCGGACCGAACGTGACACTTTCCGTCGATTTTCCCGACCCTCGCCTGCCGGCCGCGGGCCAAGATCCGCAGATTGCGCCGTTGTTGTTCATCAACCTGATTGAAAATGCGTTCAAATACGGCGTTCACGCTTCATCCAAGGCATTCATCAACATCTCGATGAAATGGGACGCGGCGGCCGGCGTACTCGAATTCACATGCAGCAATCCCGTTTTCGATACCACGCCCCTTTCTTCCGGAGACACGGGCATCGGCATTCCGAACCTGCGCCAACGCTTGGAATACCTTTATCCGAACCGGCATGTCTTCGAATTGAAGAAAGAAGGTTCGGTCTTTCTGGTTTATTTAGCGATCCGCATATATGCGGAGAACGCGGTTCCGGGCGGAACGGCCACAGGGAATTAAACCGGCCTCCGACAAAGGACACGAAGACGGGACAGCCGGAACATAAAAACACCGACGGATTGACAATGGAAACCTTACGCTGTATCATCGTGGACGACGAGCCTTTGGCTTTAGGGCTTTTGGAAACCTACGTCCGTAAAACGCCTTTTCTCCGTCTGGAGGGTGCCTTCCCCGACGGCGTATCAGCTCTGGAAAGACTGAAACAAGGCGATATAGACCTGGCTTTTTTAGATATACAGATGCCCGACCTCAACGGATTGGAACTGACGCGGCTCATACCGAAACGGACCGCCGTGGTCTTCGTGACGGCGTATGAACAATATGCCGTGGAGGGTTTCAAGGTGGAGGCGACGGACTATCTGCTCAAGCCGGCCTCGTATGCCGATTTTCTGACGGCCTGCGAACGGGCGGCGAAACGCCTGACGCGCGAGGCCATGACGGCGGACGCAGAAACAGCCGGTACGGAAGAGAGCGCCGGCGGGCGAAGCAAGCCCTTGGCGGCCAACATGGATGAAACGCTGTTCATCAAGGCCGACTACAAGACCATCCCTGTCAAACTGCGTGACATACGCTACATCGAGAGCGTCAAGGACTACGTATTGATTCATCTGGATCCGGCCGGAGAAAGCCGTCATCCGGGCAGCCGCACGCCCCACGACATCATGAGCCTGCAAAACATGAAAAGTCTGGCGGAGTTTTTGCCCACGCCGCCGTTCTTGCGCATCCACCGGTCTTATATCGTCAATCTCAACAGAATAGACTGCATCGAGCGGCAACGCGTGATCTTCGGATCGGAATATCTCCCGGTTTCAGATTCTTACCGGGAAGCGTTCGAACAGGCCGTGGCCGCACGCACGCCCTGAGAGCAACGCATCCGCATGGCCTCGGCCACTTTTTCGGCACAACACCACGCTGGCCGATTCTTCCGATTGACTCAATATGTGAAAAACAGCACGGCGGGTTCGGCGCAACGAAAACCGTTTTCGGAGAGGACTTTCCAATAGTCGGCCAACACCTTGCCCGTATGGCCGACCGGATTTTTCAGCAACATGCGGTAAACGGCCTCCACCTCGGCCTTGATCCGGCCGTCCGCACCGCAAATCGGGCTGTCGGTCAGGCCGAAAATCAGCATTTCCAGATAGGCGTCGCGCCGTTGTTGTGCCTCCGGGGCATAAAGCGTGCCGGCATATTGTTCCAAAAAATGCTCCCAGCCGACCAGGCGTTTGGCCAACATCTGCCACGAAATGGCCAGACTGTCGCCTTGGGCGCAGGGTTCTTCCTCCTCCATCGCCACCAAAACGAAAAACGTGCGCGTGCCGTCGCTCATGTAACGGCCTAATTTCTCGCGGATGCCGTCGAAATCGGGACGGATGGCCACCGTCTCCGGGGTCTGACGCACCATGAAATAATTTTTATGCAGAAGCGCGATATATTTTTCGGCGGCCTGTTTTTCGCGCGCGGAGCGCGCCGATTCGGCATTCTTAAGCAGGTAATCGTTGAACGAGGCCTGGTCAAGAACCGTCATCGCGAAATCTTCCAACATAAGGAAGGCCGAATCGCAGGTGGCGGGCGCCGCCTGGAAAAACAGCCGCTCGAACTCCGCCACGGCGGCCGGCAACGACTCCATACGGCTGCGGTCCAAATTGACCAAATACGTGTAATAGGCCTGCAACGGCCCGCCGTGAAACATGAGTTGGTCGGCCACGGGCTGTTGGTTCTGCGCCGAAGCCGATGTCCAAGTCCAACCCGACGCCACACCCGCGACCTGCCCCGCGCCCAAAAGCACGAGCGTCCAAATTGCCCCAAGCACTTTCTTCATATTACCGTTGATGCCGTGATATACCGTCCTCTTCGAGGCCCGTTTTTGCGCCACGGCAGAACTCGAGCAAGCTCGGCTCTGCCCGTCTGGCTGAATCAAAACGTTCATTTTCCCTATCGTACTAAAATCAGCGCCACAAAGGTAGTAATTTATTCCGTTGCCTCGGCACGGCGGCCACCCGCCTAAACTTTGCCGCCCTGCCGCATCGCCCGCATGGCGTTCAATACAGCCAGCACCGTCACGCCTACGTCGGCGAAAACGGCCTCCCACATATCGGCTACGCCCAGCGCCCCCAAAAGCAACATCACGAATTTAATCCCGATGGCGAACACGATGTTCTGCACGACGATGCGCCGCGTCCTGCGGGCGATGCGCATCCCCTCGGCCACTTTGAGCGGGTTGTCGTCCATGAGCACGACGTCGGCCGCCTCAATGGCGGCGTCGCTGCCGATACCGCCCATCGCTATGCCTACATCGGCCAATTTCAAAACGGGCGCGTCATTGATGCCGTCGCCCACAAACGCCAGCGGCAGGGCAGCCGGTCCCGACTGCCGCAACCGCTCCACTTGCGCCACCTTGTCGCCCGGCAACAGTTCCGCCTGCCATTCGTCTATGCCGGCGGCCCGCGCCACCGCTTCGGCCGTCTCACGCCGATCGCCGGTCAGCATAACGGTCTTGACGACACCCGCCCGCTTGAGTTGAGCCACAGCCTCGGGAGCCTGCGGCTTTATCATGTCGGCAACGACGATATAGCCGGCATACCTCCCGTCCGAAGCCAAATGCACCACGGTGCCGACCGCCCCGCAGGCCGCGGCTTCCACGCCGGCCCGCCGCATCAGCCGCCCGTTGCCGGCAAAGACGCGACGGCCATCGATCAGGGCGGCTATGCCCTCGCCCGCAAAATCCACCACGTCCGACACACGCGACCGGTCTATCGGCCGGCCGTAGGCCTCGCGCAAAGAAACCGCCACCGGGTGGTCGGAATAACCCTCGGCCAAAGCGGCCAGTTCCGTCAAATCCGCTTCGGAAAATCCGTCCGCCGCGGCCGGCCGGACTTCCGTCACCACAAACTTTCCCTGCGTCAGCGTGCCGGTCTTGTCGAACACCACCGTGCGGACGCGGGCCAGCGTTTCCAGATAATTGGAACCCTTAATCAGAATGCCCCGGCGCGAAGCCCCGCCGATGCCGGCGAAAAACGTCAGCGGTATGGACACGACCAATGCGCACGGGCAGGAAATCACAAGGAAAATCAACGCCCGGTTGAGCCACAGGAGCCAACCGTCACCCGCCACGAGCGGCGGCAACACGGCCAACAGCACGGCCGCGCCGACGACTACCGGCGTATAGACGCGTGCGAAGCGCGTGATGAATTTCTCCGATTCGGCCTTGCCCGTCCCGGCGTTTTCCACCATATCGAGAATACGGGCCACCGTCGATTCGCCGTAAGTGCCCGTCGTACGGACACGCAGCATGCCGGTCATATTGAGGCTGCCGCTGAGCACCGTCTCGCCGGCCGTCACTTCCCGCGGCACACTCTCGCCCGTCAGCGCGGCCGTATCGAGCGCGGATGTCCCCGACAGCACGACTCCGTCCAGCGGCACTTTCTCGCCCGGCTTGACGACGATGACGCTACCCTCCGGCAGACTGTCCGGCGACACCTTCTCCAAACCCGACGCCGTCTCCGCATTGGCATAATCGGGACGAATGTCCATGAGTGCGGAAATGGACCGGCGGCTGCGCGCCACGGCCACGTCCTGAAACAACTCGCCGATTTGGTAAAACAACATGACGGCCACGGCCTCCGGATACTCGCCTATCGCGAACGCGCCGAGCGTGGCGACGGCCATGAGAAAATGCTCGCCCAGCATACGGCCGCGCAGCAATTGCCGGAAAGCCCGCCAGACGACATCCGCCCCCGCCACGAGATAGGCGGCCACGAACAGACCGACTTGCCAGACCGGCGCGGCGAACGGCAGGTAAGCCGACGCAAGCAGCAAAGCCGCCGCAACAATCCGTCCCAAGACTATTTTATGAGATTTTTCCATAACTTCTTGACGTTTTCCCAAACAACGCAAAAATAACGGAAAAGAACTGCAACCAAGTTGCAAAGCGCGGCGGTCAGCCGCGACGCGACGCGCGGCACCGGCTTATCCACGCTGTTTGCGGCGGCATTCCGGACAAAGCCCCTTGAGCAGATAGTCTATCTGACGCAGTTCGAAGCCATCCGGATAACGCACGACCGGAATATGCGTATGGTCGAGGCAAAACGTCTTGCGGCAGGCCTCGCAGTAGAAATGGCAATGCAGTTCGTCCACGCTGCATGTGTGGTCGTTCCAGCACAGACAGTATTTTTTCGAACCGCTGCCGTCTTCGATCTCATGCAGCAGATGATGCTCGGCGAACAGCGTCAGCGTACGGAACAGCGTGGATTTATCGACGCTTTCCAACGCATCTTCCAAATCGGTCAGACAAAATGTATCTGAAAAGGCCTCTATCGCCTTATATACGAGGTTCCGAACCGCCGTCGGCCGGATTCCGTGCGCGGTCAGCACCGCCTCGTCTGCATTGCTATTGCCCGTCATCATGTCCGAAATAGAATACGCAAATTTACGTTTTTCTTTGTTTGGGACAAATTTCGTATCTTCGCTGTTTTGATGGCGCGGCGACAAAAACGCGTCCGAATAATACAAAACACCCTTTTACATTATGGCGGAAGAACAACCGAAAATCATTTTTTCGATGGTGGGGGTCGGCAAGATCTATCCCCCCAACAAACAGGTACTGAAAGATATTTACCTCTCGTTTTTCTACGGGGCCAAGATCGGCATCATCGGTCTGAACGGCTCGGGTAAGTCATCCCTCTTGAAGATTATCGCGGGCTTGGACAAGTCGTACCAAGGCGAGGTGGCGTTCTCGCCGGGCTATTCGGTGGGCTATCTGGCGCAGGAACCGGAACTGGATCCGAACAAGACCGTGAAGGAGGTCGTGGAGGAAGGCGTACAGGAAACCGTGAATCTGCTGAAAGAATACGAGGCCATCAACGCCAAATTCGCCGAAGAGATGAGCGATGACGAGATGAACAAACTCATCGAACGGCAGGGCGAAGTCATGGAGAAACTGGAACAACTCAACGCCTGGGACTTGGACGCCAAACTGGAACGCGCCATGGACGCGCTCAACTGTCCGCCCTCCGCCGCGCCGGTGAGCGTGCTCTCCGGCGGGGAACGCCGCCGCGTCGCGCTCTGCCGCCTGCTGTTGCAGGAGCCCGACATCCTGCTGCTCGACGAGCCGACCAACCACCTGGACGCCGAATCGATCCAATGGTTGGAACAGCATCTGCAACAATACAAGGGGACGGTCATCGCCGTAACGCACGACCGCTACTTCCTCGACCATGTGGCCGGCTGGATTCTCGAACTCGACCGCGGCGAGGGCATCCCCTGGAAAGGCAACTACAGCTCGTGGCTCGACCAGAAGACCAAACGGCTGGAACAGGAGGAAAAAGCCGAATCCAAACGCCGCAAGACGCTGGAACGCGAACTGGAATGGGTGCGCATGAGCCCCAAGGCGCGGCAGGCCAAAGGCAAGGCGCGTCTGAACGCCTATGAGAAAATCCTGAACGAAGACACGAAACAGAAAGAGGAACGCCTCGAAATCTATATCCCGAACGGGCCGCGCCTCGGCAGCAACGTCATTGAGGCCAAGAGCGTGCGCAAGGCGTTCGGCGACAAACTCATCTTCGAAGACCTCAACTTCGCCCTGCCGCAAGGCGGCATCGTGGGGGTCATCGGGCCGAACGGCGCGGGCAAGACCACCCTGTTCCGCCTCATCATGGGTATGGAACAACCCGACGCCGGCTCGTTTTCGGTGGGCGAAACCGTCAAAATCGGCTACGTGGATCAGCAACACGCCGCGATAGATCCCGAAAAGAATGTATGGGAAGTCATTTCCGAGGGCAACGAACAAATCCAGATGGGCGGCCGGCTCATCAACTCGCGCGCCTACGTCTCCCGCTTCAATTTCAACGGCACCGACCAAAACAAGAAGGCCGGCCTGCTCTCCGGCGGCGAACGCAACCGCATGCACTTAGCCCTGACGCTTAAGAGCGAAGCCAACGTGCTGTTGCTTGACGAGCCGACCAACGACATTGACATCAACACGCTACGGGCTTTGGAAGAAGGTTTGGAAAACTTCGCGGGCTGCGCCGTCGTCATCTCGCACGACCGCTGGTTCCTCGACCGCATCGCCACGCATATCCTGGCGTTCGAGGGCGAGGGACAGGTTTATTTCTTCGAAGGCGGCTTTACCGAATACGAGGAAAACAAGAAAAAGCGTTTGGGCGATACCGAACCCAAACGCTTCAAGTATAAAAAACTTATGGCATAATGGCATCTCACGAAGAACAATTCAAGAAACTGATAGCCCATACCAAGGAGTATGGCTTCATCTTCCCGTCCAGCGAAATCTACGACGGGCTGGCCGCGGTCTATGACTATGCGCAATACGGCGTGGAGCTCAAACGCAACATCCGTGACTACTGGTGGAAATCGATGGTGCAGATGCACGAGAACATCGTGGGGCTGGACTCGGCCGTTTTCATGCACCCGACCATCTGGAAGGCCTCCGGCCACGTGGATGCTTTCAACGACCCGATGATCGACAACAAGGACTCCAAGAAACGCTACCGCGCCGACGTGCTCATCGAGGATCAGATCGCCAAATGGGAAG
>CAMWSI010000019.1 GCA_947176875.1 uncultured Bacteroidales bacterium | reverse complement strand
CCGGCGGCCTTTTGGCGGCTGTCCCCGCAACCGGCCGCTGAGCACGTGCGGGTAGTCTGCGGGGCCTCCGCGGACGAAGCTTGGCGCGACGGCCGCTGGCGGCTCGTCGATGCGGCCGGCAAAGCCTTGCAGGGCGGCGTGTTTACGGACGGGTGCTTCGAAATAGGACTGGAAGCCTATCCCGCCGGCCTCTACTTCGTCGAAAGCACGGCCGCCGACGGCACGGCCTGCCGCCTGAAATGCCTCAAGAAATAGAATTGGCGAGACCGAAAAAAAGTCGTAACTTCGCAGTTCAGGCATTGATAATTATTTACTTAATCTATTCATAAACATGGTGGTCAATTATAAGGAATTAGGACTCGTGAACACGCGGGACCTGTTCAAAAAAGCCATGGCCGGGAAATACGCCATCCCCGCCTTCAATTTCAACAACATGGAGCAGATGCAAGCCATCGTACAGGCTTGCGTGGAGACCCAGTCCCCCGTCATCCTCCAGATTTCCAAGGGCGCGCGCCAGTACGCCAACCAGACGCTGTTGCGCTATATGGCGCAGGGCGCGGTGGAATACGCCAAGGAATTGGGCGTGAACGTGCCCATCGTCTTGCACCTCGACCACGGCGACAGCTTCGAACTCTGCAAGAGCTGCATCGAATACGGCTTCTCGTCCGTCATGATCGACGGGTCGCACCTGCCCTACGAAGAGAATATCAAGCTGACCGCCAAGGTGGTGGAATACGCGCATCAGTATGACGTGACGGTGGAGGGCGAGCTCGGCGTTTTGGCCGGCGTGGAAGACGAAGTGAGCGCGGAACACCACACCTACACGCGCCCCGAAGAGGTGCAGGACTTTCTGCAACATACGGGCGTTGATTCGCTCGCCATCTCCATCGGCACCTCGCACGGCGCCAACAAGTTCAAACCCGAACAATGCCAGCGCAACGCCGACGGCGTGTTGATTCCGCCTCCCCTGCGTTTCGATATTCTCGAAGCCATTGAAAAACTGATTCCGGGCTTCCCCATCGTGTTGCACGGCTCGTCGAGCGTGCCGCAAGACCTCGTGGCCATCATCAACAAGTACGGCGGCGCGATGAAAGACGCCATCGGCATTCCCGAAGAGCAGCTGCGCCGCGAGGCCAGGTCGGCGGTCTGCAAAATCAACATCGACAGCGACGGCCGCATTGCCATGACGGCGGCGGTACGCGAGGTGCTGGCCAACAAGCCGGCCGAATTCGACCCGCGCAAGTACCTGGGTCCGGCGCGCGACGGCCTCAAGCAACTGTACATGCACAAGATCGTGAATGTGCTGGGCAGCGACCACAAGATATAACGGTTTGCCATAAAGGCCAATCCGCCGCGTTGTTTTGAACTGCCCCCCGAAAGTTAGACATAAAACTTTTCGGGGGCTATTCATTATATGATTTATTTCCATTTTCGTGGCCTCACGAAAATGGTCAATCCGCCCGGTTCACCGCCTATACCGCACCGCTATCCTTACAAGCGTCTTCCCTACCGCATATAGTATGGCGATGGCGCCGGCCCAGGCCAACACTTTCACCACCCACGGCACATAAGGCTCCGTTTTGACCTCCACGCGCTCGCTTACATGCGACATTTCGCGCAGGCGTTGTTCCAGCACTTTAATCTGTTTAACCAAAACGGCCGCACTGTCTCTGTTCCATAAGCGCAGACAGACGTTCCCGCCGCAGAGCCAGGCCATCGCCCGCGCGTAGGCTGTCTCGCCTCTGACCGTGTCTCCGGCCGGTGCCATAACGTAGAGGTATTCCGGCACGAGCCGCACGGTCTGCACGGTGTCGTGTACATATACATGACGGACAACCGTGTCGTGCACGTACACGCTGTCTCGCACCGATTCGACGGGCGGGCAACGGCGCGAGAGGCGTTCGCAGGGCGAACAGGACGCCGCCCATATCAAAAACCATCCGGACGACACACCCAGAACAAGGCTATGCCATGCCCACGCCTTTTCTTTATGTTTCGCAATCATGACAAGTACAATTCCGCCTCGGCCGCGCGGCGCGCCACAAGGCCATCCAACCGTTTTCCTCCTGCATGCACCCATCGTCCGAACTCGGCCTTGATACGCTTGCCATCGTCCGGAAACGTGCATACCAGCCTGAACAGCGTGGAATTCCGGAAGGCCGCCACCCCCACGTTATAGACGAACGAACAGATGGCGTCGTACTGATTCTGCGTAAGCGTCGTGGGCAGGAATCCCGCCAACTGACGTTCATCGGCCGCCACGGCCTCCCGCAACATCCGCTCGCCCTCCGCTTCGGTTATCTCCTTCATAGTTTGCGTCACGCCCCGCGTGGAGCCGTAGCCGATGGTCCACACGCCGGCAGCGTCTTGATAGGGTTTTGATCGGAACCCCTCGAACCGCTTGATAAGGTCAATGCCTTTCTGACTGATTTTCATAATATATCTGTTTTATCGATTATTTGTATTCCGGCAGAATGTACTGGATATTCATGGCCGCCTCGTGCAACACGCGCCGGGCGTCTTCATCAGAGACCGACATCCGGTGCGTGAACTCGCAGAAGATGGAACCCACCCAATCGTAACGGTTGTCGTTCATGCGCTTGATAACGGCCGCCGTACAGCCGTATGACGACAAGAGCGACTTGGCGTACTTATCCGAAACGTCCGCGTCCACGTCCGCGATGTACATAAACAGGTTTTTGGCCAAATCACTGCTGAAACTCGCCAAATCGGCCATCTTCAAGCCCTGCACGTGCTCCCGCATTCCCTCCACGCCCTTGCGCTTGACCTCGTAAAAGACCGACAGCAGGCACTCGTTGCCGAGCGGATGCGGCTGCACGATATATACCCGGTCCGCACTGAGCGAATACAGCACGTTCCACAGTTCCCCGAACACGATGGCCGAACTGTCGTTCCGACGTTTGCTCTTCGCGCCCTCTTCCTTCTTGAACTGCTCAATCTTCAAGTCCGTTATCTTGTTTTTCGTATATTGGTTGTACGCGAACCAGGCCGCGATGATGGTGCCCACGGCACTCACAACCGATGCTATCCATTCCATTTGATATTTTTGTTTATCTTTGCATTCAGCACTCACAAACAAACTTTTAGCCACAGAAACCGATCCTTATCCTCACCCCGCTCGCCTACGCCGCCATTTCCTGTGACGAAAAGCCCGAAACCGAACAACAATCGCAGTCTTATCGCTCATGACCATATCATTAAATTCACTTACCTGCCGTCAAATTTTCCATGGTTCCAATGGCTTCTTTTCCTAATTCGGCCTCCGTTTCCGCTTCCTCAGCTTCGGCTTCCACAGCGGGCACAGTGTCCGAAAATACCGCCGCCGGCACCGCTTCGCCGCTTTCGGTTTCGCTGTCTTCCGGCGCTCCCGGTACTTCCGACGCTCCCGAAGCGGCGTAATTCGAACTCGTAGTAATCCCCGTAAGCGGTAGGCGCTGCCACCCCGTGTTGTCAGCGAAGAGGAAAGCGCCGCGGTAGGCACCGTTAAGTTCTCCGGAGAAGTTAACCAAAAAGGCGAATCCGCTAGTCACGGTCATATAGCCGTACACACCGATATTTTTTGTGCCGACGCCGGGTACCGGAACATTCATGTAGTTACCATTAAGCAATAGCGTGAACGTGGTCGGGTTAGCTTTATTGCTGATTATAAAGTTTGTTATGTCTGTAAATCCGCGCAATAAATTGATACCGATATAGCCGATGCCACCGCCGAACCCTATGCAGCTCGCAGCCTCTTCGGGGGATGTGACAGCTATCCCGGTCGTGCCACTAACGACCAGCCCTGGAGCGTCCGTGCCAGCGAGGCTTTTCTTGACCTCGTCGGCGGTTGCCTGCGCCGCAGTCGCGGTTGTCTTGGCCTCGTTGGCGGCCGCCAGGGCCTCCTCGGCCGCCCCGTCACCGTCACCGGCACCGCCCAGTTTCGTCCACTGGTTGGGCACGTACATCCATCGGGTGCCGAGGTCTTCACCGAGGTCGGTGACCACTGCCACGGGCGTACCGTTCATCAAGTGGACCTCTCCGACGCCGTGGTAAATCCCTATCCCCGACCAACCGTTGTTGTACCGCCCGTCAAACTGCACGCTCACGTCGCCGCCGTTTTGGCAAACGTCCACCAACAGCGCTCCGAGGTTGCCCGACGCCGGCAGTACGGTGTCTATCGTATAGGACTTCCCTAAACGGTAGATGAGACTGCCGGCATCTTGCGGTGTCCCGCGCAAGCTAAGGGGCGGGGCAAACACGGCGCCTTTCTCTCTATAACCAAACGATAACGAATTGGCAACAACAATCTTATTATCAACGATACCGTTGGCTTTTTCGGCCGCGTCGTTGGCCCTGTCGGCCGCGTCGTTGGCCTCCTGCGCCGCTGCCATGGCGCCCTCTGCCGCCTTCTCGGCTACGCTTGCCGCCTTATCGGCTTCGTTTTTCGCATTGTCGTACCGGCTCAGCGGCACGCGGTAAGAGCGGTTGTTTTCATCGGCCGCCGGCATGAAGATACCTTCGCCTGAAGTATCGGGCTGCAACTGAGGCAACTCGCTAATCTTTACTTTCTTGACTGACATATCTATTCTTTGTTTTTAATTGTTATTTTTTTACCTTTGTTGTATTATTACAAACAGCCTCTCTGTCATGAAGAAACTGCTCCTCATACTCGCCCTGCTCGCCTACGTCGCCATCTCCTGCGAAGACAAACCCAACACCCTTACCGGCGGGGACGAACCCGAAGTCGATACCTCGGCCGACACGTGCTCCATATACATTTACGCAGATGGCATTATTCCTATCAAAATTTACGATCTTTCATCGGATGAAATTGACCCGGAGGCGTCCGTCCTATCCGTTTTCCGACACGCCACCCTCACCATGAAAGACGGTTCTTACGCCACTGCCATTGATTCCAATTATCGTTGGGATTACAATTCAACCTTCGATACGGGGAGCACGTACCGTTATCGTGAATTTTTATATACCAAAAATTTAAAGGCCGGGCACTATCTTGTTACGCTATGGTTCGGTCCACTCCGCGGTGGTTTCATAGTGCCGGATTGGGGACCGAATGTCTATGATCCCCAAATCCGGTTTTTCTACCGGGACATCACCCTGGACACGCTACACCCCTCCGACAGCATTATCTTAACCAAGCGGTATCTTCTCGACAGCATGTATCATTGGTTCGACCCGCTTTGGTTCTACGAGTTTTGATCAATTGCGCTCCGACGTTGTAACCTTTCCATTATACAGGACTTCCCAGCCCATTACCTTACGCTTTACGATTCGGTCCAATCCGCCGTCCGTCAGGTGTACGTTACAAATGAAAACCTTGAATTCGACATCCAACTCATGACCGACTTCAATTGTCTCTTTTGCAGTAACATCAAAATTGTATTCATTGCCATGAAAATCATCGACCTCTTCAAGCCGTCTGACAAAATTACGCTCAATCCTTACAAAATTCGAACTTTCATTGATGATCCGGATCCTGTTACCCACGTAATCGTGTAGGTTGCCTCTGAAATAGGACGGTGTAATCGCCCCTTCTTTGTTCAATCCGAACATCTCATTCATGAAATCGAATGCAGGCAACGACTTTATAATGACGGTCGTCCTGAATCCGAATATCCGCGACCAGTCGATAACCGGACGATCTCCCCCTATCGGCGAATAGAAAATCTGTTTCCCGTTCGTATCACCCGTCACGAACATGCCGTCTATCGTAATGACGTTCTGCTTCAAAAGTCCGCCAAACATACTATCCCCGCCAATCAGTGCGTCATTCATCACGACGTTACCGTTGTCGTGTACGCGGAACGGCGCGGCGGCCTTACCGGCCGAATCCGCGCCGGCCCAGAAGCGCACATCCTCATCATCAGCCCCGCTCATGCCGGCGTTTACCGCACCCGTCGAGCCGGCCACACCTATCAATCCCGACACCAACCCGTCCGTGAAGTTGATGCGGCCGCCTATCTCGTTGTTGGCCAAATCGAAATACGTTTTGCCGTCGGTGGATATGATCTTGTCCACGCGTATGCGGCCCGGCGTTATCTCGGTGTAGCCGTACATCGGGCACCACGAGCGGTTGCCGAACTGCTCCTTGTCGAGGATGCCCAGCAGCAGGTAGCGGTCATTCCCGTCCGTCAGGTTCTTCGGCGTATCGGACATGAGGAACTCCCCTTCTGTACCAGATACCCGCATATAGACGTAATAGGCCTTGTCGGCATTGTCGGTCGTCAGTGCGCCGCTCGTAAAGGCCGGCGCGTGCGCGTAGAGCCATGCCGGATTCCCCGTCATGATACTGCTGCCGGACTGATAGCGCACCCAGCCCGCCGCGCAGTGGAACGTGCCGCTTCCCTTGCCGTACCCGGCATCGTGGTCCACCACCGTATCCGAGTCCTTGCCGCTCACGAACTCGAACTGGCACTGCTCGCTGCCCACCAGCAGTTGCATCGTATTGACGGTTACCGGGCTGATGCCCGCCGTGAACTCGCCACTGAAACTCTTCAGCGCGGCATCGAGCGCCTGCATCGTCTCCTTCGCGTCCCGGAACGTACGTTTCGTGAACTGACGGCCCGACCGGGAGGCCGCGTCTATCAGAACGTCCTGCGATGCCGCCTGTTCAATGCGCCCCAAAAGGCGCGGCCCTATCGTCTCGTTCGACAGCGTCAATTCCGGGCTGTGGGGGGCGTTCAGGCTCTGACGGATGCCCGTGATACGGATTCTGACGCCGTCAGCATGCAACTGGTTGTCCTGGAACAGCACCTTGTTGCGCGTAAAAGACGAACAGATAAACAAACTGCTTGAAATAATCGCTAATACGACAAAGAAGTAAATCAGAAAGGCCGTAGGAAACGGCAGTCGGGATCATTTTATAAACAACTGATTGAAAAGAAAATGACGCCGCCACACACGGCCAAGCCTAATTTATGAAGTGCCCCCCAAAGTTTTATGTCCAACTTTTGGGGGGGCTGCCGCGCAGCCGTTTACATCCTCAACTTAAACCCGGCCATCAGCGTGTCGGGCTTGAAATGCAGCACGCTGTACATCTCGCCGGCCATGCAGAACCCGCAGCGGTCGCAGACGTCGGCCGTCATGCCGGGGCATTCTGAAAGCAGCGTACCGTCCACCATGATGAATTCCGAAATCCAGCAGGATTTCTTGAAATTCAAATCCTTCATACGCTTCAGACCCGAAACGGAATTCATGATCGGATAGCCGGCCTTTTTGAGCGCGATAATCTCGTCGAGCAGGCGGACGCGCAAATTCCAATCGTCGATGTACAGATGTTCGGTGCCTTCGTAAGGCGTATGGAAGTTGAACGAAATCTGTTCGATGGCAGGATTCCGACGCGCATAGTCGGCCGCCGCCCTAATCTGCGTATAATTCAATTTATTGACCACCATATTCACACTCAGATGCGGATGTCCGCAAGCGGCGATGTTACGTTCCAGCCTGGCGAAAGCCCCCTCGCCCCGGATTTCGTCGTGGTACGGCCCCACGCCGTCCATACTGACCCAGATGGAATGCGCGTGCGAACCCGCGAACGGCAACTGGGCGTTGGTCGTAATCGTGGTCGTGAAAAAGCCGATTTCACGCGCCAGGTCGCAGAGGTCGTTCACGGTCCTGTCGCCGTCGCGCCACAGGAACGGCTCCCCGCCTTCGAAATCCACAAAACGCGAACCCCGCGCATACGCGCCCCGCAACTCGCTTTCCACCTGCGCGTAGGTCTTGCTGACCGGTTCCTGACGCGCATAGACGGCGCAGTGCTTGCAACGCAGGTTGCAGCGGTCGGACAAAAACAACACGGTCTGCAACGGCCGGTGGCCGCCCAACAGACAGGAGCGGAAGTACCACCACGGCAAATAAAACAAATGTCTCATCTCTTATTTTTTTATAAAAACCCGTCCGCGAACGCTCAAAACCGCCCGCCGACGCAAGCTTAAACGCCTATACGGAAGCCGGTGCGCCCTATTTGAACACGACGCCGGCCACGGCGGCCACAATCAGCATCAGCGCGAAAAACATCAACAGGTTACGGGCGGCCAACCACCGGATCATAAACCACTCTATGCCGGCTTCCTGAATCTGATCCCACATCTGAACCGGCTTCGCCCACCAAGCAAGCGGCAGTTCGCGCTTCGGGTCACGCATAAAGACGACAACGGCATACAACAGGCCTATGGCGCGCGGCAGGAACAGCCATACGAGCAGATACCAGACTGAAAGATAGCGGAACGCCACGCCGCAGGCCACGATGAGGAACGGCAGGAGCGTAAAGCAGAACGACCCCGCCAGCATGAGGCCCGGCCGCTTCAACACGCCCGCGAACGTACGCTTGCCCATGGCCCGGTCGGCCGCATAATCGATGACCGAATGTGTATAGACGATATTGGTCACGAGCAGGCCCACCGGCACGGAGAGGAACAGCACCGAATACGACCATGCGCCGCAGGCCGAGACATAGACGCCCGCCATGAGCACGGGGCCGAACAGCAGACCGATGACCAGTTCGCCCAAGCCGTGATAGCTCAGGCGCAGGGGCGGCGCGGAATACTCCAGACCGATGAAAGCCCCGACGGCCGCCACATACCAGACGGACAGGCCGCGGTAAAAGCCGATGACGACGCCCAAGGCCGCGGCCGCGAGACAGAAGCCCACGCACGCCCGGCCGAGTTCCCCGAGCGTGGATGCGCCGCCCTCGTCTTTCAGATAAGGACATTTCCCGATGCGGGCGCGGATGCCCTGCGCCGCCTGCACCGTACGCGTACCGCTCTTTTTATAACGATAGTCGAAATAGTCGTCAAACAGGTTCATGCCGAAATGCAACAAGACCCCGGCCGCCACGGCCAACAGCCCCAAAACGGCATTGAAATCCGTACCGCGGTGTTCCAGCCACGCCAGCGTAAACGCGACCATGCCCGGCAACAGGCTCTGCGGGAACGAAATCCAACGCGCGTTATCCAACCAATAACCCATCTTTTTCATGGTTGTCGTCTCTTGTAATTTCACAAATGTTTTACAAAAGTATCGTTTTTTTCGTATATTACGTTCGAGAATCTTTCGTTTCACTAAAAACATTACATGTAAAAACCTGAAAAAAAATCATTAACATTCAAAAACACCTGAATTATGAAGACATTTTTTTTCGGAAAGAAATGTGCCGCAGCGGTGCCTTCTTTCAAATTGTGCGCGGTCTTGTTGATTTCAAGCCTCTTTTTCTACAGTTCCCCGCTATCGGCGCAGGAAGACGCCGAGACGCCGCCATCCCAGACACCGGCCGTCCAAACGGAACAAGCCGGCGACTATATGACGAAAAGAGAATGGCGACGCGCCCGCCGGGCCAGCTGGAAGCCGGAAGACTATCTGCCGCAGGTCGGCAGCTGGGGATTCACCATCAACGCCAACCCCTTCCTCAACTTGGCCTATATCTTCGGCTTCGACGACACGGACGCTTTCGTCGGCGGCCAGGCCTATCTGCAACCCCTGCTCTCAGTTGCCGGCAAATACATGATTACAGACAACTTAGGCGTCCGGATGAATGTCGGTTGGCTATACCGCTTCCGTAGCCAAGGTGCCTATAGTCCCGATGACATAGCCTTGCGCGCCGACCGGCAATCCATTGCCCAGGTTGTGGATCGCCGGAATGCCCATAATG
>CAMWSI010000018.1 GCA_947176875.1 uncultured Bacteroidales bacterium | reverse complement strand
GTTCCCGCAGGGACAAACGCGGCGGCGAAACAGACGTGCAGAGTTACCCAATAGACAAGGACAACAATAGAATCGGATCAGCCGGAAGCAGAAACGAGCCGTTTGCGGACACTGTGGGGAACGGGCAAATCGGACTTGACGACCCGCCCCGCCAACTCCCGCAACACGACCGATGCGCAGAAACATCCCGCCACCGCAGGCATATACGATACCGTGCCGACGGCCGACTTCTTATTGACGTCCTCTTCCTCGCGCACGGCGGAGGCCGCCACGACTTCCGGCGAAAACACGGCCTGTATGCCGCCGTAAATTCCCAGTTTATGCAGACGCTTGCGCAAAACATCCGCCAGACGGCATTGATAGGTCTGCGCAATGTCGCATACCGTCAGTTGCTCGGGATTCCATTTGCCGCCCGTCCCCATCGCGCTGACCACGCGCAATTGGAGCCGCACGCAATGGTAAAGCAGATAGATTTTGGGCGACAGCGTGTCGATGGCATCGACGACATAATCGTAGGCGTGCGCCGACAGGATTTCCACCATGCGTTCGTCGCGGATGTACTCGGATATGATTTCGCACTGCAAAGCGGGATTGACATCAAGAAACCTGCGGTGCAACACCTCAGCCTTGTATTCGCCCAAGGTCGAACGCAGGGCCGGCAGTTGCCGGTTCAGATTCGTTTCGTGCAGACGGTCGCCATCGACCAACGTAAGCCGCCCCACTCCCGCGCGTACCAATTGTTCGGCGGCGTACGCCCCCACGCCGCCCAGACCCACGACCAGCACATGCGCGCCGGCCCAAGCCCGCACGACGGTGTCGCCGGCCAGCAACCGCGTCCTCTCCTGCCAGTCCATCGTCTAACGTTTCTTGTCGGTCCGGGCGGCGGACTTCGCCTGACCGGCCACCGGCCGCTGAGCCGATTGGGCGGCTTTCCGCAAGGCTTTGAACCGCGACTTGTCGTTCAACACTTCCAGCGCACGCGCGAAGCCGTCATCCACCGATTTGATAATTTGAAAATAAGCCGGCATACCATAGAGATTACGCGCTATAAGGGCTTTGACCTGCGCCCGCAGGAAACGATCGGAGGTGGCGGCCGCCGCCATCTGCCGTTCGTCTTCCTCCACGGCTTTTTTCATCAGGTAAACCTGCATTTCCGTATCCGGCCACAAAGCCTGCCGCATATAGTCCGCGTAAGTCCGCACGGTATCGGCCAACCGTATGCGCGCACTGTCGGCCGCCATGGTGTCCAACAGCATTTTCATGAACGCGGCGGCCTTTTCGGGCTTGAAATTGCGGCGGCTCACCCCTTCGCTTTCGGCATAGGCGTAAAACCGGCGCATCACCGTATCCATATCGAATCCGGCCTCGAACCGTCTCACATCCGGCCAACGCGCCAGCCATTCGGCCTTATGCGACTGCACCTCTTTCAGACTGAAACCGTTCAGAACATTCTTGCGGCGCAGATCCACATAGTAGTCGGACGCCCGCATCGTATCGAGCGGCACGAAAACATCGGGCATGATGCCGCCCCCGCCATAGACGACGCGCCCGCCGGCCGAACGGTATTTGAGCGAATCCGGGAAATGAATGGAGTCGGCGTTCCACATCTCGCCGTGGCTGTAACGTTTGGAAAGGTCGCTGTTATAGTCGTCCGCACCATCGGCATAGGGTTTCTGGATACAGCGGCCGCTCGGCGTATAGTAACGGGAGGTCGTAAGCCGGACCTGTGCCTTATCGGGCAAATCGAACGGCCTTTGAACCAAACCTTTGCCGAAAGAACGGCGGCCGACGAGCAACGCGCGGTCCCAGTCCTGCAACGCGCCGCTGACAATCTCGCTGGCCGAAGCCGACCCCTCGTCTATGAGCACGACCATGTCGCCGTCCTTGAACAATCCCCGGTCGGACGTCTTGAATTCGTAACGCGGCTGCGCCTTACCCTCTATATAGGTGACGATACGGCCGCCGGGCAGAAACTCGTCCGAGAGCGCCACGGCCACATCGAGGTAGCCGCCGGTGTTGCCGCGCAGATCCAGTATGAGCTGCGTCATGCCCTCGGCCTGCAACGTGCCCAACGCCGAACGGATTTCGTCGGGGGTCGTCCGCGCGAAACGGCTCAACAGGATGTAACCGGTCTTGTCGTCCACCATAAAGGCGGCGTCCACGCTGTGGAGCGGGATTTTATCCCGCACGATTTTGTATGCCAACTCGCGGTCCATACCGCGGCGGCGGATGCCGACCTCCACCGTTGTACCTTTAGGCCCGCGCAAACGCCGGAATACAAAATCGTTCGTGGCGCTGTCGCCCACGGCCTCTACCGTATCGATACGCACGATCCGGTCGCCGGACTGTATGCCCAGTTTCTCGGCGGGGCCGCCGGCAATGACGTCCACGATGACGATCGTATCGTCGAGAATCTGGAACGAGACGCCTATGCCATCGAAGTTGCCGACCAACGGCTCGTTGGCTTTGGCCACGTCTTTGGGCGATATGTAGGCCGAATGGGGATCCAGTTCCTTGAGCATCTCGCCTATGCCCTTTTCGACGATGGGCTGCATGTCAATGTCATCGACATAGGCGAACCGTATCATCTGCAACAACTGGTGCATCTTCTGCTCCACCTGCTGCGGCGTGTTGCGGTCGCCGTCCGTGGCGGCGGAAGCCTGCAACGCGAGCGGCTGCGCCGCGATGGGTTGCGCCGCCATCGGGGCGGCCGCGAGCGCGACCGGGATAAAAGTCCGTGCGACACGGCGCACGATGTTTTTCAGGTATTTCATGATAATAAGATATGCTTATAGTATGCGTGTGGTATCAGCATCTGTATTGGCCGAGGACGCCGCCGGCGTTCCCGGATGGACCTCCGCAGCGACGAGCCGCAGTCCCGGAGGGAAGCGACGCGGCGTCAGTACTGGCCGGGGAAAAGCCGCCTGCCCAGGCCTTGAGCGCCACCGGCAGGGCCGCCACGATATCGCCGGCCATCAAGGCGGCCTCGCCTGTTTCAACCGCCGCCATATCGCCGGCCAGCCCATGCAGATAGACGCCCGCCACGGCGGCCTCCGCCGGCCCGTAACCCTGTGCCAGCAAGGCCAGGATAAGCCCGGTCAGCACATCCCCGCTGCCGGCCGTCGCCATGCCGGCATTGCCCGTCGGATTCAGCAAGGCGGCCGGGCGACCCGCAACCAAAGCCGAAGCGGTTGCCGTCGGATCCGTCGCCGGGAACGTAATCAGGGTGTAAGCCCCCTTTCCTACAACGACCGTGCCATAACGGTCGGAAAACGCCTGTTGTTTCCGAATGCGCTCCGCGGCGGACCGCCACGAGCCGACCAGCCGGCGCAGTTCCCCGTAATGCGGCGTACAGACGCAACCGGACGCAGACAAGCCGTCCAACCAGGCAGGACGGTGCGCGAGAAGCGTCAGCGCGTCGGCGTCGAGCACGAGCGGCAGGGAGGCGGTGCCGGCCCTTTGCAGCAACTCGCCTAAACGGGCGGCCGACGCTTCGTCCAAGCCGAAACCCGGCCCGATGCCCACGGCCGCGTAATCCGCAAAGGGCCGGCGCGGCAGCGGCCCGGCCTCGACCATAGCCTCCGGCACAGCCGTCTGCAAGACAATCCGGTTGTCGGGCGTGGTCGCCACCGTCAGCAGGCCGAGGCCGCCGCGCAGGGCGGCGCGCGCCGCCAGCACCGCCGCCCCCGCCTTTCCCGTCGAACCCGCCGCCAGCAGACCGTGGCCGAAATCCCCCTTATGGGCGAACCGGTCGCGCGGCCGATACAAGGCGGCCACATCGGCGGCTTCCGTCACGGCCACCGCAAACGGCAACGGTTCGGAAACCCGTTCCGCCTCCCGTTCGGCGGGCGGCAGATAACCGTTCAGTTCTTTCCATGAAGACAAAACCCGCATTACAACTTGTTTTACGTCCTTTTTTTTGTTATATTTGCCCCTTTGGGCTTTCGCGTTCACACGATCGCGGCCCACCGTACGGCCATCGACGCGGGGCGATGCGGTCGGATACCGCCGGTATCGGATCCCGACGTTTGCCAAGTGTAAAGTTAGACTTTTTTATATGAACTTACAAATGACCGTTTCCGTCAAGCCCGGTAAGTCCTGTCCGTTCCGTTCGGCCAAGGCCTTGGCGGGAAGATATAGCCTCGGACTCGCCATCGTCTTTCTGTTCGGGGCACTCTCCGCCCGTTCCGCGGCCGCCCTGCCGGCCCCCGATCGTTCGCGCGAGACGGCTCTCAGCGTCCGGACGAAAACCGACAAAGCGAAGCCCGTGTTTTCCGACTTCACGGTAGCCCATGTGGACTTCGCCGATATGGCCGCCACGCTGACGCCCCAAGAGAAAAAACTCATCCGGGACAGCATCGAACGCCGGCTTTTGGACGAAATCTACATTTCGCGCTACCTGCGTTTTTTCGACGGCAACGCCCGCAACGTGGATGCGCTGATTTTCTACAACGAGGACGAACTGCCGCCCGTACCCGAATACACGGACCTCGACTCCGTTTACCGCGAGCGTATCGCGGCGCTGAACGCGCAACAGACGATACAGATGGCCTACAACGAACGGGTCAAGGTCTTTATAGAAGTCTATACGGTCAAGAAACGCAAACAGCTCCATGTCATGCTCGCGCTCGCCCAGTATTATTTCCCCATCTTCGAAGAGGCGCTGCGCCGGGAAGGCTTGCCCGAAGAACTGAAATACATGGCCGTCATAGAATCCGCGCTCAACCCGCGCGCGGTATCGCCGGCCGGCGCGGCGGGCATCTGGCAGTTCATGTACCAGACCGGACGGATGTGTCATTTGAAAATCAATACGAAAGTAGATGAGCGGCTCGATCCGTTCAAAGCCAGCATGGCGGCCGCCATTTACCTGAAAGAATTATACAACTGTTTCAACGACTGGACACTGGCCATCGCCGCCTACAACTGCGGCCCCGGCAACGTGAACAAGGCGATCCGCCGCGCCAAGGGGCAGACCGATTTTTGGAAAATCTACCCTTACCTGCCGCGCGAGACACGCGGCTACGTGCCGGCTTTCATCGCGGCCGCCTATGCCGTCAATTACCACGAGGAACACGGCCAATGTCCGCCGCGGCATTACACGCCCATCCTGACCGACACGCTACATTTCACGCACGACCTCGACTTGAGGCAGGTGGCGGACGGCCTGCACATGCCGCTCCAGATTCTCAAAGACCTCAACCCCCAATACAAAATAAATGTCATCCCGCATGAAGGCGGACAGTTCGGCCTGCGGTTGCCGGCTTCGATGATAGGCGATTTTCTCGAGAACAAAGACGCCATTCTGGCCGATACGACCTGGAAAGATTATTATCCGGTCTGGGAAGAGGTCGTGATTTCCCACCGCGTGCGCCGCGGCGAAACGCTTTCGGCCATCGCCAAACGCTACGGTGTCAAGGTGGACGACCTGATGAGCTGGAACAAACTCCGCAGCACGGTCATCTACGCCAACCAACTGCTCCGCATCCATACGATGCGCGAGAAAGCGCCGCGGCTCAGTTATACGGCGGCGACACTGCCGCCGCCCATAGATACGATCCTGGACAGCGCGATACAGACGATGCTGTTGCCCGCCGACCTGCATACGACCACCGTGACGCGCCGGCCGCAGGCCAACGACGCCGAAACGACGCCTCCGTCATCCGCCACCGCGGCGGCCGGCCACCATAACGGCACGCCGGCCATCGTAGGTAGCCATACGGCCGTACCCGCGACCGGTCAGCCCAAGGCCGCGTCCGCCCACCAGTCCCAACCGGCCGCCCAACCGAAAGCCAAAACGACACAGGCGCAACAAGCCGTCGAACAGGCGGCCGAAAAAGGACGCGAAGTGGAGTATAAGGTGCGGAAAGGCGATACGCTCTACGACATCTGGCGCAAGCATCCCGGATCGACCATCAAGGAAATCATCAGCCGGAACAACCTTGCGCGCAACGGCAATCTGATTTATCCGAACCAGATCCTGATCATTCCGGTTCATTAACGATTCCCGATTATGAAATTCACAAACGGCTTGAACTCCTGAAACGGCATGAAACCCTATAAAAGTTTTCTGTTCCTGTTGATTCTGCTGCTGATTTGCTCGGCTCTCTCATACAGTTACCGGCAACGGGAAATGGCGATAGCGGAAGCCCAACGCATCGCACGGGAACGCGCCGAGCGGGAGCAGTTCGTACGGGATTCGATCGATGCCGTGGAACGCCGTTTCTTCCTGTTCGACACGGCCCTGTTCTTCCGTTCGGAACTCGCGGCCATTCCGTCCCGTCCGTTCGAATACGAC
Organism: uncultured Bacteroidales bacterium; assembly: GCA_947176875.1. Lineage (GTDB taxonomy): Bacteria > Bacteroidota > Bacteroidia > Bacteroidales > P3 > CAMXAS01. Next base: position 3,725 of record CAMWSI010000018.1, on the reverse strand, counting down.
ACCGCGTTGAGCGAGCATCCGCTGGCACCACTCTACAATCTGTTGCGCTACCGCGAAGACCCGCAACGGTTCGCCGCCGCACTCATGGACTTCGCGAACGAATGGGACGACGAACCCGAACCTCTCGTCCGCATCCTGCACTACGGCGACTCCCAAATCGAGAACGACCGCATCAGCGGCAGTTTCCGCCGTTACATGCAACGGGCGTTCGGCGGCGCGGGACGCGGCCTCGTCTCTCTAAGCCAAACGGCACAGGCGCACGGCCTCAAAATGCAGAAAAGCAAAGAATGGGTTGAGGTAAGTCTGTTGTCGGAAAAACGCCGCGGCAATTACGGTCTCAGCGGCGGTTATCTCATGCCGCCCGCCATCTGGTTCATACAGCCACAGTTGCGCACAGCCGACTACGGACACTTCCGGCTCGATTGGAACAAGCCCGAAAGCGGTGCGTTTGTTGACGTATTCGTACACGAAGACGTGCCGGCCCAGAACCTGAGTTGGACGGTGGACGCCCGCGCCGAAGACGGTGCCATCGCCGAACCGACGGCCGTCGGCCTGCCGCCGGCGGAAAAGACGGGCTTCGGCCTCAAACGCCTCCGCTACACACGCGAAGAATTCGAAAAGAGCCGAGACCTGCGTATGCGGCTCGGCCGCAACCACCACCTCTATGCCGTCAGTTTCAACGACAGCACGGGCATCTGCGTCGATAACCTGCCCTACCGCGGCAATTCCGGCTATATCTTCAGCCCGCAGCAACGCGCGTTCCTGAGCGAGAGTTACCGGCTGGCCGATGTCAAACTCGTGATCTACCAATTCGGCGCCAACCTCATCCCGTCCAATGCGACGCCCGGCAAAACCGACAGTATCCGCCACGCCGAACTGGCCTACTACCGAAAGTTGCTGTTGCAGGAAATCACCTATCTGCACGCCGTCGCCCCCACGATGCCGGTCTGCATCGTCAGCATTCCGCCGCGCCCCGTGGATCCGCGGCGCGATATGGACGAAGAATACAACCGACGCGCCGCCCTCCGCGTCGTATATGACATACAACGCGAAGTGGCCTTAGGTACGGGTTGCGTGTTCTGGGACCTGTGGGCCTTGACAAAAGACCATCCCGAATGGATTTCTTCCGACCGCATCCATTTCTCGGACGCCGGGGCCGACATGGTGGGCAAGATGTTATACAAATCGTTCATTACCGATTACTATCGGTTTGTAAAAGCACAGGAGAAAGCCTATGACAGCCGGAAACCCTGATTTTTTGTTCACGAGCCTGTCGTTCTGGTGGTTCATGGCCGCCGTGCTGGCCGGTTTCAGCTTTCTGTACCGTTACCGCACGGCACGCAACCGCTTTTTGTTGCTGTGCAGCCTGTTTTTCTATTTCGAGACGGCGGGCGCGGCCTTTTTCCTGTTGCTGGCCTCCATCTTCCTGAACTACGGTTGCGGCTGGCTCATCGACAAGAGCCATCAGGAACGATCGCCCGGCACGGCCAAATTCTTCCTCGTCATCGGCATCCTGCTCAACCTGTCGTTGCTGTCCTATTTCAAATACGCCGACTTCCTAAACCGGATCGTTTACGAATGGATGCCCGTCTGGCCGGGCGGTGAGGAGGCCGGCCTTTTCGGCGACCTGCCGTTTTCGGAAACGCTCGTATTGCCGGTCGGTATCTCGTTCTTCACATTCCAGGCGTTGAGTTACCTTGTGGACCTGCATCGGAGGCAACTGCCGTTCTGCCGCGACCTGCTCGATTTCGCGCTTTACCTGAGTTTCTTCCCGCAACTCGTGGCGGGACCCATCGTGCGGGCCCGCGATTTCCTGCCGCAATTGCAACGCCATTACCAACTCTCGACCAAAGAGTTTTCGTTCGCACTGTTCATGGTCATCTGCGGTTTGGTCAAGAAAATCGCGATTGCCGACTGGATTGCCCAATGGGTCAATCCGGTCTTCGAAAACGCGACGCTATACACGGGGTTCGAACATTGGATGGCGACCTACGGCTACGCCATGCAGATTTACTGCGACTTTTCCGGCTATACCGACATCGCGATAGGTCTGGCCGCCTGTCTGGGCTTCACGCTGCCGGTCAATTTCCGCTCACCCTACAAGGCCGACTCGTTTACCGACTTCTGGCACCGTTGGCACATCACGCTCTCCACCTGGTTCCGCGACTATGTGTATATCCCGATGGGCGGCAACCGCCACGGCATACCGCGCATGATACTGGCCTTGCTCGTGAGCATGACACTCTGCGGCATCTGGCATGGCGCCGCGCTCAATTTCCTGTTATGGGGTCTGTTGCACGGACTGTTCCTCGTCTTTGAAAAACTTACGGGACTCTACCGGCATCCCCGGAAAACATGGATCCGCGTCCTGAAAACGATTATTTATTTCCACCTTGTCTGCCTGAGTTGGATTATCTTCCGTACCGAATCGCTCGAAGCGGCGGGCGACTGGTATCTCGGCCTGTTCCAGACCACGCCGTTTGCCACGATAGGCGGTATCATCGCCCATTACAAAAGTGTCTTCGCCGTTATCCTGCTCGGCTTTGCGCTGCATTTCCTGCCGCAGTCGGTACAGGACGGCGTCCGGCTCGTATTCGCCCGCGCGCCTTGGCTCATCAAGGCCTTGGTATGCCTGCTGATAGGCGTGTTGCTGATTCTGACCCGCAGTGCAGTACCGCAACCTTTCATTTATTTCAGCTTTTAACGGAAACGCCCCAGGATACGGGAGCCTGACGGATATCAGCGTAAAATCGTGACCGAACCGCTCTGATAGATTTTATCGTTCATCCCCTCCGCTTCAACCGTAAATTCGACGACATAGAAATAGACGCCGTCCGGACATTCCGTTCCGGTACCGCCCACACGGCCGTTCCATTCGAATTGCGGATTGTCGGAAGAAAAGACCGGATTGCCCCAACGGTTATGGATATGTATCTTGAAGCCCTCCACATATTGTCCCGGCAAGGCGCGGAATACGTCGTTGCAACCGTCGCCGTTGGGCGTAAAGACATTGGGCAGACGATAGGTAAAACAGGACCGGTTATCGACATAGACGATGTTGCTCGGCGCGCTCTCCTCTCCGCGTTCGTTCACGGCCGTGACATAGTAACAGGCCCAGTAACCGTCCGGCTCGTGTTCGTAAACGGTCTCTTCGGTAGAGACGACCTCGTCGTAAACCGATTCGCTCACCCGCTTGTAATAGAGTTTATAGTAAGCCGCGTCGGCCAGACAGTCTTCCCAATCGGACGAATCGGCCGCGTCGCCGGCTTCCCCGACCTCGAAATACCAGGCCAACGTGTTCATGAGCGGATTGCAACTGCTGTCGCGCAACGTCAGCGTAGGCCGGCAGGGTTCGCCCGTTTCCGGCACCACCGCCACGACATTGGACCAGTTGAGCAAGGGGGACGGCAGACTGTCGTTGTAGTAGGAGCCGTAGCCCTCTACGTAATAGCGGTAGGTGCGGCCGTTTTCCAAGCCCTCGTCCTCGTAATGACGGGCGGCCACGCGCGCCACCGGCGCGAAAGCCGCCGAGTCGGGATGCTGCCGGTAAACGGTAAAGTATTCGTTGTGCCAAGGATGCGCGTAGCCCCACGTCAGCTCGGCACGGCGGCTGTGCGGCACGGCCATGAGGTAAGTGGAAGCATAGACCGGCGTGGCGTATTCAAGCCGCGCCGCGACAAGACTGTCGGCCGTGCCGTCACCGTGGCCGCCCCCCACATCGGTTG
>CAMWSI010000017.1 GCA_947176875.1 uncultured Bacteroidales bacterium | reverse complement strand
CCGGTTGCGTTACACGGCGGGGGGCTATACGGTCAATTTGTCCGAGGCGGAGATGGTACGGAACCGGACTGTGAGCGAAGTCCTGAATTTTTTACCGGGTCTGACGTATAAGGATGGAAAATTGCTGCTGGACGGCCGGGAAGTGTCGGTCGTCTATCTGGACGGCAGGGAGTTGAAAGACAGGGAGCGGCTACGGTGGTTGAACGGGGAGGATATTGAGGACGTGGAGGTGCGGAACCAGGCGGGCAGCGCCCATTCGTCCGCCTTGAAGGGCGGGATTGTCCGTATCTGTACCAAACGGAAAGAAGGCTATTCGTTGGATCTGATACTGAATCCGTATTATACGCCTGACCGTAAAGTAGATATGTATGGCGGCAGTTTTGTGGCGCCGTTCAGTTTCCGGAAAGGGAAATTCAGTCTGACGAACGATGCGAGTTACCGGCATCATACGGGCGATGCCATCGAATACGAGGACGCCACGTATTCCGCGGAAGCGTACCGTTTGGAAACGGAGCGGCATTCTATGCTCCGTTACCATGTGTTTAAGGATTATCTGAGCATGGTCTATGATATCAATGCGCAGACGAGCGTCGGCTTAGTCGGGGCGGTCTTTTACAATACCTCTAAAAACAAAGTGCGTTCCGTTTCCACACCGGAAACGCTGCCGGGGCACAATCCGACGGGCTTGGGCTATGATCGTTCCGTTTATTCCTCGGATGAAAACGCCAACACGCTGAGTTCGTTGGTGGCGGTGGATTTTGTCCGGACTTTTGATACCTTAGGCTCGCGTCTCTCCGTCAAGGCCGACTATCTGTACAACGCGGTGCGCCGGAACACGCGCTACCGGACGGCATGGTTGGGCGCGGCGGCTGTAGGGGCGGAAGAGGCGGTCTTATTGGGCGAGGAAGTTTATCGGCAGGACGCGCCCTTGACGGAAAACAACGCGACGGTCCGTTTGGATTACCACCACGGGTTTCGTCCGGGGCGCGGCTTGGATGTGGGCTTGACCTACGACGGCAACTTCGCGTCGGACGCCTTCCGTACGGAGGTGGTGCGGGACGGGGAGTGGCAGGACGACCAGGTGCGGGGCGAGTGTTACGGCATTGAGACGAACCATGCTACGGCTTACGCGATATACCGTGACCGCTACGGCAAGTTCTCCTATTCGGTGGGCGCGAGTGTGCAGTGGGACGGTATTTGTGCCAAAGACGCCAGGGACGACCTCTTTTCGAGACGGCATTATGTTCAGCCATTCGCCAACTTCAGTTTCGGATATGATTTCAACGCCCGGATGGGGACGAGCCTGAGTCTGGACCTAAGCCGTTATTCGGGGAGGATGCCGACCTACCGGCAACTGTCGCCCCGTCTGGTCAGGCTGTCGGCGACCTCCTACATGGTGGGCAACGAAGCCCTCCGCCTGCCCGACGGCTACAGGGGGCAGTTGACTTATATGTTGCGTGGGGACTGGCGGTTTGCCTATAGCTTCAGCGCCGCCAAGGGGGCTATTTACAACATCACGTCCTACGACCCGGCCACGGGCATCAGCTGGCAACATCCGCAAAACGGAAACTGGGAATACGGACACGAGTTGTCGGTGAATTGGGAGAAGGAAGTGGCGCGATGGCTGTGCATGGGCTTGGAGGGCCGCGCTTTGTATATGGATCAGTCTTACCGCGATGCCACGGGCAACTATCGCCATAAAGCTGTGATCGGCATGGTTTCTGTGAATTTGAATTTTCAGGTCATGCCCAGTATGGGAATTGATCTAAACCTTTTCTACAACACGCCGGTATTGCTTATCGACGAATATTCGAACCACGATCTGACGGGCAGCCTTTCCATATACAAGACTTTTTTCGACGGGAAACTGTATCTGAGTGTGGCCGGTTACTTCCGGGCTTGGGACATATGTGTGAAGACCCGGGAACTGGATGGGGCTTATAAAGCGATGGTCCGTTATTATAATCCGGTGGTGCAGAGCCTTTATCTGACCGTGCGGTGGCGGTTTTCCCGCAATCCGCAGGGCGTTAGGACAGTGCAGACCGTGCAACGCATAGCCGATTGAATACAATCAATATAAAACCCGGAACCGAAAAGGGATAATAGAGTAGGACAAACAAAAAAATTAAACGTTATGGAAAAAGAAATGAAAAACACCATGACACCGGAGGAACTCAAAAAAGTTCTTGGGGGAATTTCAACTGGAAACGATCTCGACACGAGAGGGTGTGATACCAGTTGTATGTTGAAGTGTTCGCCAGGTTGCCAGAGAACACAGTTGAATGGGTCTACCTGTACAGCTTCTTCTAAATGATTATGAAAGGGTGTCGCCTTAAGGTGGCACCCTTCTTCAAAAAATATTAGAAACATATTAAAAATAATGAGATATGGAAAAAGAATCTGTTTATATCTTGAATCCTTGCTATTTTTTACATCATGATCAGGATAGAAGTCAAATAGGCGCATATAGCAACCAATTTATGATGATATTTACTATACGGCCGATACATTGATAAACATTCATCCTTATGTGGCACAGATGTTATCAGTTTTCGATGGAAAACGAACCATGACTGAGTGTCTGTCAGTTTTGGAAAATCGTTTCGAGTTGTCTCGAAATGATTTGCAAGAAATTCTGGATCGATATATAGAAAATCGTGAGTGGATAAATTCTGAAGACGAATCCAAATGTTTTCTCGCATTGGAAAATATGTTGATACAAAAAGGTGATTATGAACGGGTAGAGTATTATAAGATGGAAGATTTTCCGATGTCAGGGAAAGCGGATTTTAGTTTTCGGCGTAATCATGGACCCGTAGTGGCTATTTTTGAACTGACTATGCGGTGTTATACAGATTGCGTATATTGTTATGCAGATAGGCGTAATCATGTGGAAACGAATCTTTCCACGCAGGAAATATTGGATGTTATCCGTCAGATGAAACAGATAGGGGTAAAAGATGTGAGTATTAATGGCGGGGAAGTGTTATTACATCCGGATATTAAGGAAATTTTACAAGAAATGGTCCGATGTGGATATTATCCGCTTATTTCTACGAAATATCCGGTAGAGTATGAGATGCTGGAATTTTTGCATAAAATAGGAATTACTCAGATTCAAATTTCCATTGATTCGATTAATCCGGATACATTGAGTTCTGTGTTGAAAGTCGATAAGGATTATTTTGAAAAAATCCGACATACGATGAAATTGTTAGATGAAATGCGGTTTCATTGGCAGACGAATACTATTTTAACCAAGTACAATTCCCATTTGGAGAAGGAAGTCAAGCCGTTGTTTTCTTTTTTAACTTCGTTTAAGCATATTCGAAATATCAGGAGTAGCGAAGCGGGTTATTCTCTTTATAAGACTCCGGAACATTATCGAGCGATTAAAGCGAGAGCAGAAGACCTGCATTCTATAGCCTTGTATATAGATACGTTAAAAGATACGTTTCCCTCCATTAATTTCAAAAGTCCGAATCCGATGTCGGAATCTTTATTTTGTGGGGTGAATAAAAAGGTTGATTTTCAGGAGCGTGCAATTTGTACGGGGAATGAACAGGCATTGATAGTGCTACCCGATGGAAAAGTGACGATATGTGAGGAGTTGTATTGGCATCCGCAGTTTCTTATCGGAGATTTGCGGGAAAACACGCTTGCGGAAATATGGAATGGCAAAAAAGCATTGGACTTGTTCTATATTCAACAAAATGTTATTAGTGAAAGCAGTCCGTGCAAACTTTGTCATGATTTTAAGGAGTGTCGACATCATAAAGGTGTTTGTTGGAAAATGATATTGCAAGCGTATGGTATGGAACAGTGGGATCAGGCCGATCCGCGTTGTCCGGATGCGTTGCCATTGAAGAATGAAATCTATTATAAATAGAGCATAGGGGGATTTTATCATATTGGTAGTGGATTTAGAGATCATGTGAGTCATGAGAATCATGAGAAAACGCTTCCAATTCGTGCGTCAGCCAGATGCGATGGATTGTGGCGTGGCCTGTTTGTCAATGATATGTCAATATTATGGCAAAAATTATTTGGTGAAAAGTTTACGGGAAAGTTGTCATGCTACACGGGATGGTGTCTCAATGCTGAGCTTGAGTGAGGCGGCTGAACGATTGGGGATGCGAACGATGGGGGTGCGGCTTACTCTCGACCAGATAGTAAAAGAGGCTGTGTTGCCTTGTATTGTGCATTGGAGACAGAATCACTTTATCGTGGTATATAAAGTAAAGTGCCATTATCAGAAAGGAATATATAAAGGGCAGATATACATAGCAGATCCGGCATTCGGTTTGGCAAAAGTTTCGGTGAACGAGTTTTTATGTGGCTGGGAGAGTGCACGAATGGGAGGAAAAGGAGTTGGCATTGCTTTACTTTTGGAACCAACACCGGAGTTTTATGCCCAGAAAGAAGAAAAATTTGTACGCAGGAAAATTTCGTTTGTGTTGCGTTATGTGAGGCCTTATCGCCATTTGGTAATTCAACTTTTTCTCGGTGTACTTTTGGGGGCAATTCTACAACTTATTTTCCCTTTCTTGACGCAGAGTATAGTTGATTATGGAATAGGGAATCAGGACCTGAATTTTGTGACGCTGATTTTGGTAGCACAATTGGTGTTGTTCATTAGTCAGGCAATGGTAGATTTTATTCAGTCATGGATATTGCTACATATCACTGCTCGGGTCAATGTAGTTATGATATCGGATTTTTTGACAAAATTGATGAAACTGCCAATTCGTTTTTTTGATACCAGACTGATTGGAGATTTACTTCAAAGAATTCAGGATAATTCACGGGTGCAGAGTTTTCTGACACAGGAGACTTTACAGACTTTTTTTTCTTTTATTTCATTAATTGTCTTTTTAATAGTATTGGCTGTTTACGATGGATTGATATTTACGGTGTTTTTTGGGGGAAGTATCTTGTATGTATTGTGGGTCGTGGCGTTTCTGAAAAAACGTCGGGAATTAGACTACAAGCGTTTTTCAGAGGCCGCTATAGAGAAGAGTAATTTATACGAGATGGTATCTGCTATGCAGGAGATTAAATTGCAAAATTGTGAGCGGCAGAAGCGTTGGGGATGGGAAATAATTCAGGCTCGTTTATTCAAAATCAGTGTACAAGGGCTGGCATTAAGTCAGTATCAGCAGGCTGGAGGTGCGTTTCTCAATCAATTGAAGAATATAGTCGTGTCGTTTTTGTCTGCTCGTGCGGTAATCGGGGGGGAGATGACGTTAGGCATGATGATGGCCGTTCAATATATTATAGGACAGTTGAATAGTCCGATAGTGATGCTGATTGATTTTATTCAGTCAGCTCAGGATGCCAAAATCAGTTTGGAACGTTTGGGAGAGATACAGGATAGGAATGATGAGGAGATGGCGAATGAACAAGCGATGGGATATTTGCAAGAGAAAGCTTCGTTGAGATTGGAATCAATTAAATTTCGTTATGGTGGTTCGGAGAATCCATGGGTGTTGAATGATATTGACTTACATATACCCTATGGGAAGACAACGGCAATCGTAGGAATGAGTGGGAGTGGAAAGACGACTTTAGTGAAGTTGCTGTTAGGGTTTTATCCGCCAGGGGAAGGTGTGGTAAAGGTCGGAAACTGTCGTTTAGACAATGTAAACACGCATTTGTGGAGGGCTAATTGTGGTGCTGTTATGCAGGATGGTGTAATATTCTCTGATACGATTGCCAACAATATTGCGATGGGAGACGAGATTGTGAATGAAACTCGTTTGCGGCATGCGGTGAAAGTGGCCAATCTTGAAGATTTGATAGATGGCTTGCCGTTGGGATACAATACAAAGATAGGAGAAGATGGGAATGGTTTAAGCCAAGGCCAGAAACAACGGATATTGATTGCACGTACAATATACAAGGATCCGAAGTATATTTTTTTTGATGAAGCGACGAATTCTTTAGATGCGAACAATGAAAAAGTGATTATGGAAAATTTGAGGGAGTTTTTCAACGGGAAGACCGTGGTGGTTGTGGCGCATCGACTGAGTACAGTGAAAGAAGCCGACCAAATTGTTGTACTGAAAGATGGAAAGATAGAGGAACGGGGGAAACACGCAGAGTTGGTGTCGCAGAGAGGCTCTTACTATGAGTTAGTTAAGAATCAATTGGAATTGGGAAATTAAAAAAGGGCAAGACAGGTGGACGAATACGGAGAAAAGAATACGGGGATAAGCCCAAAATGTAGAGACCAAGAAAGGGATATGACGACTCGTCCATTGGAGTTGCAGAGTCCGCTGGTACAAGAAATATTCGGTCGTCCACCCCGATGGATTGTACGATGGGGTATTGCAATAGTGTGCGGTGCCGTTATGGCGTTGGTAGCAGGTAGTGCTTATTTCAAATATCCGGATAAGGTGGTTTTGAATAGTGTGGTGGAAACTGGAAATATGCCGATATGTCTTAATGCGCGTGAGTCGGGTTGGATAGATACTTCGTTCGTGGCAAATGGAGATACAGTGGAGGCCGGCAGTGTCTTGTTTGTGCAAGGAAGTCCAATACGGTATGTCGATGTGGAGACCGCGCGAATATACGTGGCGACTTATGGACGTTTTTGTAGGATGGAGACAGATAGTTTGCCGACTTCGTCCTATCCGAAGGATTTGGAATTGGGAACGTTGCAGCCTATATACGATGCTTTTGTAAAGGCGGTGGAAGATTATATCAGTTTTGATACAGATGATTGTTATACCAAAATAATTGCTGCAGTGGGTAAACAAGAAGTGATACAGAATCAAGTTCTTGAACAAATGAAGGCTCAGGTCGGTTTTTCAGAGAATCAGTTGCAGGAAAAATTATTCATTACGGATTCTGCATTGTATGCGGGGAAAATTATTTCGTTGGCAGAGTATGGAAATCATCATGATGCGATTATGCAGTTGAGGAAAAGTCATGCTAAGTTGTTGATATCTGAAAATTATACTCGTTTGGAAGTGGCTCAATTGGAGCAGAAGAGATGGAGGATAAAAAAAGAAGAGTGGGGGCGACGGCAAGTTTTATTTAGGGCTTTAACGGATGCCTATTGGGAATTTCTTTCACGGGTAGATACATGGCGACAAAATTATATGTATATCAGTCCAGTATCTGGAGTAGTGGAAACAACTGAATATTGGCGAGTAAACCAGCGAGTGACAGCGGGGATGGTATTGTTGAGGATAAGAACGGAGGGGGAGAGGCAGATGGTCGGTCGGATAAGGTTGCCGTCACAAGTGTTAGGTAACGTGATGCTCGGACAAGATATATACATTAAGTTTGATGCCTACCCTTATATGGAGTATGGTAAGGTAAAGGCAAAAGTCGATCGTATCTTGTTGTTGCCAGAGCAAGATGGGGATAAGATATGTACGGTGGCGGAATTTGATTTGCCTGATTGTTTAGAAACTAATTATGGAAAGCACTTGGAGGTCTTGCCGGAGATGTCGGGAATAGCCGAAATACTGTCTGTAAATCGTAGTCTTTTAGAGCGTATTCTTAATCCTCTTAAAGCCCATTGGAGACATTGAAGTCTTAGTGTAAAATATTTTTAAGTCTTGGCTTGAAATGTATTTGTTGTGAAATCGCACTTGATGGTTGAACATACCAAGGAGACTTCTTATGCACCTTTTGTCCGTTTTAGCTGAAAATTTTGTACCTTTGTCGGTTCGGACCTGATGGCGGTTCGATACCTGACGGGATGAGGTCGCGCGGGAATGTCTGTAAACGGCATTTTGACCGGTTGGCATAGGTTTCCGGCAAAGTCCGACTTTCCGTTTTGTGTTGGTAATCAATCAAAATACACGATAATGAAAAAATTATGGTTCATGACGGGGCTGTGCGCCTTGTTTATGCTTTCCGGTTGCTGCTCCAAGAAGAAAAGTCAGCCGGATGTTGTGATGGGTTTCGCCAAGGTGCCGCTGACGGCCGATTTGAGCAAGCTGACGGCCAACGAAAAACAGATGTTGGCTTATCTGTGCGACGCGGCCGAAATCATGAACGACCTGTTTTGGCTCGAAGCCTACGGCCCCGACAGAGACGCGTTCCTGGCCGCCATCGAAAACGATACGTTGCGCCGTTTTGCCGAAATCAACTACGGCCCCTGGAGCCGTCTGGACGATAACGCGCCGTTCATAGATGGCGTCGGCGCGAAGCCGGCCGGCGCGGGTTTCTATCCGGCCGACATGACGAAAGAAGAGTTCGACGCTTTGGAAGATGAAAACAAAACGTCCGGCTACACGGTGTTGCGCCGTGACGAAAACGGCAAGCTCGTCGTCAAGTTCTACCACGAGGCTTTCCCCGAACAGATAGAAAAGGCGGCCGGCCTGTTGGAGAAAGCGGCGGAACTCTGCGATCACGAGGGTTTCAAGAACTATTTGAACCTGCGTGCCAAGGCTTTGCGTACCGACGATTATTTCGAAAGCGACATGGCCTGGATGGACGTCAAGGGCTATAAGTTCGACTTTGTGGTGGGCCCGATCGAGAACTATGAAGACGCGCTGTTCGGTTACAAGAACGCGCACGAATCGTTCCTGCTGATCAAGGACGAGGATTGGAGCGCGAAACTGGACAAATTCGCCGCGCTTCTGCCCGACTTGCAGAAAGCTTTGCCCGTGGCGGAAAAATACAAGAGCGAGACGCCGGGTCTGGAGTCAGACATGAACGTTTACGACGCCGTGCTGTACCGCGGCGACTGCAACGCCGGCAGCAAGACCATCGCGATCAACCTGCCCAACGACGAACGCGTGCATATCCAGAAAGGTACGCGCAAACTGCAACTTAAAAACGCGATGAAGGCCAAGTTCGACCGCATCATGATGCCGATAGCCGAAGTCGTGATGACGCCCGAGCAGAAGGCGCAGGTGGAATTCAACGCTTTCTTCGAAAACGTGACGTTCCACGAAGTGGCGCACGGCATGGGCATCAAGAACACAATCAACGGCAAGGGCACGGTACGTCAGGCTCTGAAAGAAAATTACGCGACGATAGAAGAGGCCAAGGCCGACATCATGGGGCTGTATCTCGTGGATCGTCTGCACGAAATGGGCGAACTCAACGAGGGTGAGGTCGAAAAGAACTACATCACGTTCTTCGCCGGTATTTTCCGCTCGGTACGTTTCGGCGCGGCCAGCGCGCACGGCAAGGCCAATATGCTTTGCTTCAATTATATGGCCGACCGCGGCGTGTTTACGCGCTCGGCCGACGGGCTTTACACGGTGGATGTACCCAAGATGAAGGAAGCGGCGGCTTCCCTGTTGGGCGAGATTTTGAAAGTACAAGGCGATGGCGACTATGACAAGTTGGTGGCTTGGATTGCGGAAAAGAGCGTGGTCAATGCCGAATTGCAGGCCGATCTGGAACGTATCGCCGGTGCCGACATCCCGAAAGACATCTATTACGAACAGGGTAAATCCGTATTGGGTCTGTAATGCAGAAGGCAGCGGTTATCGGTGGCGGTTCCTGGGCGACGGCCATCGTGAAGATCCTCCTCAACAATGTGGAGGAAGTGCATTGGTGGGTGCGTGAGCCGGAAATCAAGCGGAGTATTGAGGCGGACGGCGTCAATGCGCTCTATCTTTCGGGCTTGGAATTTCCCAAGGAGCGTCTGCATGTCAGTCACGACCTGCGGGCCGTCGTAGAGGCGGTGGAGGCCGTCGTGCTCGTCGTGCCATCGGCTTTTGTCGAAGACACGTTGCAGGCGTTGCCGGTTTCGGTTTGGGCGGGCAAGAAAGTCTGCTCGGCCACCAAAGGCATCATCCCGCAGACCAATCAGGTGGTAGGCGAATATCTGCGCGACCGCTGGCATATCGCCGAGCAGGATATGGCCATTATCAGCGGTCCGTCCCATGCCGAGGAGGTGGCGTTGGGGCGGCTGACCTATCTGACGGCGGCTTCACTCAGCGGGGAAACGGCGCGTTATTTCGCGGATCTGTTCGCGTGCCGTTACGTGCATGTGCGTTTGAGCGACGACGTTTACGGCATCGAATACGCGGCCGTCATCAAGAATGTCTATGCGCTGGCCGTAGGCATCGCCAAAGGCCTCGGTTACGGCGACAATTTCGTGGCCGTGCTCGTGGCCAATGCCGTGGAGGAGATGGACGTATTCCTGAAGGAAGTCCACCATATCCGCCGCAATCTGGCGTCGGCCCCCTATATCGGCGATTTGCTCGTGACCTCTTACTCCCAGTTCAGCCGCAACCGTACGTTCGGCAATATGATAGGGCAGGGCTATTCCGTCAAGTCGGCCATATTGGAGATGAAAATGGTGGCCGAGGGCTATTATGCGAGCCGTTGCGTGCATGAAATCAAATGCGACATGCCGATTTCCATGCCGATACTGGAAGCGGTGCACGATATCC
>CAMWSI010000016.1 GCA_947176875.1 uncultured Bacteroidales bacterium | reverse complement strand
TTTCTGCCGGCTTTGATACAATTGCAGGGCGGACAGGTCAAGGAAATAGCGGGGCGTCATTTTCCGCGTACGGCCGGCGTTTCCAAATACCATTTGTGGAACCGGCTCGTGGGGCCGTTCATGGATTGTTTCGCCTACCGCTGGATGAAGAAACGCTATATCCGCTATGAGATAGCGGAAAACAATTTCGGAAAATAAGGCTGGCGGGAGCCGTGCGTGGCGGACGCATGCACCGCGGCATAAATAAGAGATACAAGGGAATATGCAGTTTTTAGCCGTCGATATAAGCGCGTGGTGGGAGGCCCTCGTTTTGTGGTGGCGGTCCGAACCGATGAAGTGGCTGTACATTTTGGGTTTTACGGCGCAGGCGTTTTTTTCGGCCCGTCTGTTTCTGCAATGGTTGCTTTCGGAACGCTCGCGGCAGGTGGTCTCGCCGTCCATTTACTGGATTCTGAGCATAGCCGGCTCCTACCTGTTGTTCATCTACGGCTGGTTGCGTGACGATTTCGCGATTATCTTCGGCCAATTCATCTCGTATTATATATACCTATGGAACCTGAGGGAAAAGGGGATTTTGGCGCGCGTACCGGTTGTTTTCCGCTGGATTCTGTCACTGACGCCCGTGGCGGCCGTGCTGTTGGCCATCGGCAACGCGGAGGTCTTTGTGCGCGATTTCTTCATGAACGAGCGGATACCGTTCTGGCTCGTGCTGTTCGGTTCGTCCGGTCAGATCGTGTTCACGCTGCGTTTCATATACCAATGGTTCTATTCCTACAAGCGTAAGGCGTCCATTCTGCCCGTGGGCTTCTGGATTATCAGTCTGGTCGGGTCGGGGCTTATCGTTTCCTATGGTGTTTTCCGGCGCGACCCGGTCATCATTCTCGGACAGTCGTTCGGGTTCGTGGCCTATATCCGCAACATCATGCTGGGTCTGAAAGCGGCCAAACGGACGGGGAACGGGGAGGTTGCACGGACGGCTGATAGGACGGCGGGCGACCCGACGATGGAAAATTCGGCAAACTGAACACGGATGAAAAGGCGGTCTTTTTTTCAGCATTACGGCATTTATATTTTCTATCTGGCGGCGTTGTTGCCGTTGGTGTTCCTGCGCGACTTCACGCCTTCGAACGAGTTGCGCTATATGGCGATCGCCGACGAGGCGCTGCGCGACGGGCATTGGTTCGCATTCTATTATCAGGGTGAACCCTATGCCGACAAACCGCCGCTTTACCTGTGGATTGTCATGTTGGGGCGCTGGCTGTTCGGCGACGGCTGTATGGCTTTCGTGCGCCTGTTTTCGCTACTGCCGGGTTTGGGCATCGTGGCGGTCATGGACCGGTGGGTGCGCGAAATGGGATTGGCGTCGGGCGGAGACCTTTTGGGCGAGGCGCGCCGCCGGGCCGGGCAGTGGATGTTGCTGACCACGGCTTTCTTTGCGGGCGGTATGGTCGTGCTGCGCATGGACATGCTCATGAGCCTTTTCATCGTGTTGGCCCTGCGCGTTTTTTACCGCATGTACACAGGAAGGGAGAAGCCGGGCGACCGCTGGTGGTTCCCGCTGTGGATTTTCATGGCCTTGTTTACGAAAGGACCCTATGGCGTTATGATTCCGGTCGTGAGCGCGGCCGTTTTCCTGAAAGTCAGGCGGCGGTATGATTTGTTCGGCCGCTGTTTCGGCTGGCGGTTTTGGCTCGTGCTGTTAGGCCTGTCGGGCCTATGGTGGGGTTTGGTCTATGCGGAGGGCGGTTACGCTTATCTCCATAATCTGTTGTTCAATCAGACCGTGCACCGCGCCATCGATTCGTTCAGCCACAAGCGCGGCATCCTCTATTATTTCTGGAGCTTCGGCCATGCGGCCGCGCCTTGGTCGCCGCTTTATGTGGCGGTGCTTCTGACGGCTTTGGCGGCTTGGATCAGGCGGCGCCGGACGGGCCGGACTCAGCGGACGTCGCGGGTGGACAGCTTGACCGCGCGGGTTGCGGCTACGGCTGAACCAGCGGGCGCGACAGAAGTTGTGTCTGGGGCGGGCAGTGATTTGGCGTCTTTTTTCCTGACGGTCTTTCTGACAAGCCTGCTCATGCTCTCCTGCATCAGCGCGAAGCTTGAAGTCTATCTGTTGCCCGTCTATCCGTTCGTGGTCTATTACGTCCTGTTGCAGATGCCGCGTTGGGAAAACCGGACATGGGCAAGGATTTTGGTGTCGGTGCCGCTTTTGGTGCTGACGGCGGCTCTGCCTGCCGTTATGTTGTTGCCAGGGCGGATACCGTCTTTGGCTTTGTTGCAAGGATTCCCGATATATATAGCGGCCGCCGTACTGACGGCCGGCGGTCTGTGGGGCTGGTGGCTGCTGTGGCGTCGGCGCGACACGGTCGCCACGGTGCGTATCGTGGGGTGTTCGCTGTTCGTGGCGGTCTTTGTCGGGGCGTTCCACCTGCCGGCGCTCAATCCGTATATGGGTTACGGGGCGGTGGCGAGGGCCGGACAGGCCTTGGTTGCGGAGCAGGTTTCTACAGATATGGCAGCGGTTTCCTGCGGTGACCCGACGGGTGTGACGGAGTCGGATGCTGCGGTGACGGAAGTTGAAGATATGGCCGTTTCCTGTGGTGACCCGACGACGGTTGATGACCCGGCGGTGGTCTATGGCGCCTACCGCGTGCGCCGTGCCATCGGCATGGCGGCCTACGTCCATCAGCCGGTGCACGAGATGGCTAACTGGGATGAGGTACGAACGGTGGTAGAGGCGGGGCGGCCGTTGCTGATGTTCATCAGCGGCAAGGCTTTGGCCGGGGAGCCGGCCGTGGCCGCGGCTTGCGGCGGGAGGCCGCAGCGGGCGGTAGGCCCTTATACGGCGGTGTGGTTTGGCGGGCCTGTGTCTGCGTCCGCGGAAACGGCGTCCGCCGGTGCGGTTCGAACGGAAGGAGGACGGCCATGAACATACTCGTTACCGGCGCGGCCGGATTCATCGGTTTTTATACGGCCAAAGCCTTGCGGGAGGCCGGACATACGGTCGTTGGGTTGGACAACCTCAATACGTACTATGACCTGCGGCTGAAAGAAGCGCGCCTGCGGGAAAGCGGCCTCCCGGCCGCCCCGCCCTACGGTGAGACGGTTTCGGCCACCGGGTGCGCGGGTCAGCCGTCCTATGCGTTCGTCCGGCTGGACATGACCGACGCCGCGGCGCTGAACCGGCTGTTCGAACGCGAGAAGTTCGATGCCGTCTGCCATTTGGCGGCGCAGGCCGGCGTCCGTTATTCCATCGAGCAGCCGCAGGCTTACATCGAAAGCAATTTAATCGGTTTTTTCAACGTTTTGGAGGCCTGTCGCCGCTTTTCCGTCACGCATTTGGTCTATGCCAGTTCCAGCAGCGTTTACGGCTTGAACGACAAATTTCCGTACAGCGAGTCCGATACCGTAGATCATCCCGTCAGCCTGTATGCGGCCACAAAGAAGTCGGACGAACTGATGAGCCACGTCTATAGTCATCTGCACGGCCTGTGCACGACGGGCCTGCGTTTCTTCACGGTCTATGGCCCGTGGGGTCGTCCCGATATGGCGCCGATGAAATTCCTCAAGGCCATTTTGAGCGGTGAACCGATCAAGATCTATAACCACGGCGAGCTGTACCGCGACTTCACGTATATAACCGACATCGTGACGGGTATCGTCAAGGTGTTGGAAAGTCCGGCACCTGCGGCAAATCAGCCCCGTTACCGCATCTACAACATCGGCCGCGGAGAGTCCGTCCGCCTGACCGATTTCATCGCCACGTTGGAGACGGTGTGCGGCCGTCAAGCCGTCAAGGAATACGTCGGGATGCAACCCGGCGACGTGTATCGGACCGATGCCGACACCACGGCCCTGCAACGCGACTTCAACTACCGGCCGCAGGTCTCGCTGGCGGAAGGTCTGGCCAAACTCTACGCTTGGTATAAGGATTTCAGCCTTTAAGCCGCTGAATTTTTATTTGACGACTTGCCAATATCCGCCCTTATCGGGGCCGATGCGTTTAAGTACGCCTTCCGCTTTGAGTTTGGCAATCTGCTTCTCCACGGCTTTGGGGGTGATGCCGATGATTCCGGCCAAAGCCGCTGCACTCAGTCTGCCGTCTTTAGAGAGTAGGGTCACGATTTTCTCCCTACTTTTTGTTGTTTTCTCCCTACTTTCAGCCTCTTCGCCTACCGACTGATGGAAAACCGCTATGTCATAGCGGAGATTTCTAATCATTGTCGCGTTCATGAAGTTTCTGAAAATAGCCAAATCGTCGGTTTCACGTGTTTCTACCAAAGCCTTGATGTATTCAGCCTTATCTTCATTTAATATTTTTGATGGGATCAATCCGAATTCAAATTGCAGCATATTCATTAGAAGACGTGCCATTCTGCCGTTGCCGTCAGCCCAGGGGTGTATGGTGACCAGATGATAATGTGCATCAAAACTTAGTTCATATAACCGGGCGACGGTTTTATTTGCGCTATGTTCCCGGGCCGAGTTCAATTGAGCGCAGAATTCGGACAACTTAGCCGGTACTTTGTTGTAACTCATATAAGATTTACCGCCAATTCCGGCAGAAACATTCAGCAGCCTCAATTCGCCTTTGGCAGAGGAAAAATTACCCAAAGCCGTTTTGTATTCGGATCCGGTGTTTTTCATGACCAAAGCGGATAATTCCTTCAATAGTTCGATGGTGATAGGCGTATGTATTTTAGCTAATTGAATGGCCTTTTCGTAGGCTGTTTTCAAATCGAGGTTCATGTTCTGTTCCATGATACTTTTACCTTTCAGGCTGATACCTTGGTCAAACATGATTTGGTTCTCCAGTTCAGTAATCGTAGAGCCTTCAATGGCTGTGGAATGCGTAATAAGCGAATACAGATAAAATTTATCATAGTCTATCTGTTGGTCAATGCCTAATTCGCGATATTGCAGGATGAGTTTTTCGAGTTCGTTTTGCATCTTGTGCATCATATTTTGCAAAGGTAAAATTTTCTCCCTACTTTCTGTTGTTTTTCTCCCTACTTTTTACAAAAAAGGCGGGCCGTCAGTCCGCCTTTTTTTATGGGATTTGCAAGCCGGTAAGGGTTACCTTACCGCGAATTTGCTTGTGGCTGTGCCGCCCGCCGTCACGACTTTTGTGTGTTCCTTTACGCCGGGCCGTCTTTCCCTGAAAAAAGTTGACACTATGCGGATTAAAAAAAGTATAGTGAGTCATGAAAAGAGTAACGCGAATGAAAACGGAGTACCGCCAAACGTCATGGGGGTACGAAAGGGTTAAAGTCCTACCGTGAGTACAATCCCGGACCGTGTTGGAACGCATCATAGACTTCTACAATACGCAGAGGCCGCATATGAGCATCGGGATGCAGATGCCGGAAGTGTCGCACACGCAGTCTGGCGCACAGCGGCGATGTTGGAAAAACGGATGGGCCATAGCGTAGAATGGAAAAAGTGATTATCTTAGACCGGTCGGAGGCAACTTCGCCAGAAGAGGAATCTCATCGCAAAGAAAGACACTGTAAACGGAATCAGTGAATCTGTAAACCCAAACCGTTGAACCGACGGCAAGGTGTAAACCGGTTCGGGGATACTGTAAAACAAAACAGGGAAACAACCATTCGATTAAGCCGAGGCAATCGGACTTGTTCGACTTGACGAGGCGGAGAATGGTCGGATGAAATCCAACCTCTATAGTGTCAACCAATCTTAGGGAAAGTCAGGGAAGGTCAAATAATGATAAAATTGGTTACCTTTGTTGCGGATTTTTCAGTAAAATCTGAAGTAGTGCTGCGGATTTTATCGTAAAATCCGCAGTATTGAATTATATAATATAATGTTAATATGTATAATAGGCTATTGGATATAGATTTTTTTGGAAATGAAAGTATATTTCTGTTCGGCGCGCGTCAGACGGGAAAATCCACGCTTTTGGTCCAACGGTTTCCGGATGCGGTTTATTTTGACTTACTGAAAACGAATGTCCTTGAACGTTTCCGTAAGAGACCGGCCTTGCTGAGGGAGATGTTGCAGGACAAACCGGCTGATACGGTGGTTATTGTTGATGAAATACAGCAGGCGCCGGTTTTGCTCAATGAAGTGCATTGGTTGATGACCAATAAGAATTTGCGTTTTATTCTGTGTGGTTCAAGTGCCAGAAAACTGAAACGGAGCAGCGATAATACCTTGGGTGGCCGGGCTATTCCCTGCTATTTGTATCCGTTGGTCAGTGCCGAAATACCTGATTTCGATTTGGATGTTGCTCTGCAAAACGGCATGTTGCCCCGTCATTATATGGTATCGAATGCATCCCATCGTTTGCGTGCCTATATAGATGTCTATCTGAAAGAGGAAATCCAACAGGAATCAATTGTTCGCAATTTACAGGGTTTTAGTCGTTTTTTGGAAGTGGCCGCTATTTCCAACGGTGAGATCATCAATTATCAGAATGTGGCGACCGATTGCGGAGTCAGTGCCAATACGGTTAAAGAATACTTTAATATTCTGCAAGATACGCTTATCGGTTATCTGTTGCCGGCTTACACGAAAACGTTGAAGCGGCGGCTGGTTCAAGCCCCGCGTTTTTATTTTTTCGATGTGGGGGTAGCCAATTATCTGTTGGGTCGTTCGGAACTTAAGGCCGGTACGGTGGAATACGGGCATGTGTTCGAACATTTCGTGATACAGGAATTGAGGGCGTATATCGGTTATCATAATCAGGTTCAACCGTTGCGGCAGATAAAGATGTCCTATTGGCGCACCTATTCGGGTATAGAGGTGGATGTGGTGTTGGGAGATGCTGAGGTGGCTTTGGAAATCAAATCGGCCGCTGAGATACAATCGAAGCACCTGAAAGGTTTATTGGCTTTTGTCGAAGAACATCCGTCGGCCCGCTTGATGGTGGTGTCCCTTGACGAGTTTTCGCGAAAGATAGGGCCGGTGGAAAATCTATATATTCATGATTTTCTGAAAGCCTTGTGGCAGGGTGGCATTATATGAAAGATGGATTTTGCCTATGACCCCGCGATGATTTTTTCCAAAGCCGTGTCTTTGTCCAGCCCCAATTTCTTGCGCAGACGGTAGCGTTGTTCGAGGGCCGAATAATACGAGCCTAAATTGAGGTGGCAGATGGGCAAAAGGCCGTTGTTGCCGTTTTGTCGGATGTCGGGGATGAGCTGTTGCAGTTCGTCTATGGCCGAGTCGTATTTCTCTTCCAGAAAAAGCAAGCGTGAGTAATTGACCTGTATCCGGTGGCGTTCGGGCGTGTTTTCGGCCGCGTGGTCCAGCGCGAGCCGGTAATAGTGGCGGCTCAGTTCGGCGGCATATTCGCCCCGGTTGAAATAATTTTTCTTGATAAGGAAGAGGATGGAGTCGGTGGGTAGGTTGGTGGCGGTAGCGGCTTGTAGCCCTGTGACGGACAGCGACAGGCCGAGCAGCAGGGCGATGAAGGTAAAGGGTTTAGCGGGCCTCATAGATTTCCAAATAGCGTTCGTAAAAATGTTCGGGGCTGAACGCGGCTAAATAGCGCGCGTGCAGTTGTTGCGCGAGTTTGGCTTTACGGGCCGTGGCCTTGAGGAGGGCTTCGCGCAGGCTGTCGGGGTTTTCCGATGCGAAAAAGGCGACTTCGTTTTCCGTGACCAATTCCTTAAAGACGGGCAGGTCGGAGCAGACGACGGCCGACCCGTGGGCGGCGGCTTCGAGCAGGGCGAGCGGGAAGCCCTCGCTGCGGCTCGGCAGCGCGTACAGGTCGTAGAGCGGCAGGTAAAGGTAGGCGTTGGGGCGGCGGCCGAGGAAACGCACGCGGCCGGCGACGCCTTTTTCGGCGACCAGGCGTTCGAGGGCGGCGCGCTCGCGGCCGTCGCCGATGACAAGCAGGCGATGGTCAGGCAGTTGCGGCAATACGCGCAGGAGTTGATCGATGCCCTTGCGGGCCGTCAGTTCGGCATGGACGCCGATGAGGTAGGGGCGCGGTTGGATTGGGGTTTGTGCCGCGTTGCGGGTGGCGGATTCGGCTGTAGGTGCCGGGGTGGCGGCTTGCGTTGGCGAGGTTTGCGGAAAAGCGGTCGCTTCCGTGATTTCGGCCTCGCTTAGCGGCTGTAGGTCTTGCGCGGCGGCCGGCAGGCGGCGTGTGTTATAGGCGTAGGTCAGTTTGCGCTGTGGCAGAAAGCGGCTGTAATAACGCAGGGCGTCTTGGCTCAGCGTCACGACGGTGTCGTGGCGGCGGAGGGCCGCCAGCCACGCCCGCCCGGCCCAAAAAGCCGTCCAGCGGTTGTATTGATAGCGGAGGTCGTCGAAAACGTAGTTGTGGAGCGTGGAGATGCAGCGGGCGTGGCTGCGGGCGGGCTTGTGCAGGCACACATAGGCGTCCGGCCGCAGCCCGTGGCTGTGGACGATGTCGAAGCGGTTGAAGTCAAGCCCGCCCGGGCCGCCATCGGCGGCACGGCCCCCTCCGCGGCCCTTCCGCCAGCTTATTCGTCGGGTCACGCAGGGAAATCCCAACTGGTCGGGTCCCCCGTCGAAATAAAAAACCGTGCAGGTATGCCCGTGCGCCATCATCTGACAGACCAGTTCGTAAGCGACGGTCACCGGCCCCTTTTGCGCCAGTTTCGGAACGATATACGCGATGTTCATAAGGCAAAGGTAGGGATTATTTGAAATACACGCCGAACGCATACAGCGGCACGTTCTCCATCCATTCCTGATCCACGTAGCCGCGCATCGAAATCCGCAGCCCTTTCAGTTCGGGATTATCCTTGATGAATTGTTGCAGTGAGCGGCTGCGCACGTTTTCTGCGGCCTTGACTTCAATCGGCAGGGTGCGGTTGTCGTATTGCAGAACGAAATCTATTTCGGCCGGCGTCTTGTCGTTGCTCCAATAAAAAGGCGTCATGTCCGCCGCTTTCAATTGTTGCATGACGAAGACCTCGGTCAGGGCGCCTTTGAATTCGACGAATACGTCCGGGTTCACCAAAATCTGTTCGGCCGAAGTATCGGCCATGCAGGCGAACAGGCCGCAGTCCAGCGGGAACAACTTGAACGCCCCCGGATCTTCATAAAATTTGAGCGGCATCCGGGGACTGCGGATGCGGGTCGCTTTATACACGATGCCGGCGTCCATGAGCCATTGGATGGCCAGTTCGTAATCGGCGGCCCGCGCACCCTCTTTGATGAGGCCGTAGATAAACTTTTTGTTTTCTTTGGCCAACTGCGACGGCAGGGAGTTGAAAATTTGCCCGATTCTTATGGATTCCCGTGCGGAAGCGTGTTTGGATATATCGTTGCGGTAGGCCGCCAATATCTGACTCTGGATGTTCCGGACTTCGGCCAAATCGCGTTTTTTGATGAAATGTGCCACGGCTTCCGGCATACCGCCCACGAAATAATACAGCCTCAGAAATTCGATGAGTTTGGTTTTCATCCCTTCGATAAGCGTCCAGTCTTTGGTATGCAGCAGTTTGATCCAGGCATCTTGTCCCAAGGCCTCTAAAAACTCTTCGAAGTCCATGGGGTAGAGATTCAGCATATCCACTTTGCCGACGGGAAACGACGTATTTTGCCCCAGCGTGATGCCGAGCAGGGAACCGGCCGCCATCACGTGCAGTTTCGGCGCGTTTTCGCAAAAATACTTCAGGCTGTGCAGGCCGCGCGGGGCTTCCTGGATCTCGTCGAAGACAATCAGCGTGTCGTTTTCTTCGATGGGAATGCCCGTGATGGCTTGAAGTGTCAGCGTGATGCGTTCTATGTTGTAATCGGTCTCGAAAAGCGTTTTCACGCGTGGGTCGTCATCGCAGTTCACGTAAGCGACCTGTTTGTATTCCGCCCGGCCGAATTCTTTCATAATCCACGTCTTCCCGACTTGACGCGCTCCGAGCAATAAAAGCGGTTTCCGGTTATCCTTTTGTTTCCATTTTTTTAATTTGTTGTAAATCTTGCGCTTCATATTGTACAAGACACTTTTTCGATGATATTTATTTTGCAAATCTACATTTTTTCGATGATATTTTCAGTCTAAACCAACACTTTTTCGATGATATATTTACGAAAAAAGCCGAGGCATACACCTCGGCTTTTTTTGGACGGTCGGAAAGACCGTGTCGTTGTCGGTCGGGCTTATTTGTCCGCCGCCTTTTCCTTGATGGCGTCATCGACCAAAATGCGGCCGCAATATTCGCAGGCGATGATTTTCTTGTGCATCTTGATGTCGATTTGGCGTTGGGGCGGAATCTTGCTGAAGCAGCCGCCGCAGGCGTCGCGTTCGATGGGCACGACGGCCAAGCCGTTGCGGGCGTTGTTGCGGATGCGCGTATAGGTGTGCAGCCAACGGGCGTCCACATTCTATTTATCTGCTAAGGACTTTATCAACATATCCTGTTACTAGCTGTCGGTTTCGGAAATT
>CAMWSI010000015.1 GCA_947176875.1 uncultured Bacteroidales bacterium | reverse complement strand
CCATGCCGGTGAGCGGCAAAAAGTCGTGCATGACCGAGAAAAGGCCTGTCTTCATTTCGCCGCCGTACCACGTACCGCCGATAACGGCGCGTTTCAGGCCTAAGTGGAAAGCCACGAACACCTCGCTGTTCATGCCTTCGGCCTTGAAGTCGGGATAGGTCGTCTTGCAGGCGTTGAGCATGATGAAGTCGGGTTTGAACGTCTTGAGGTCTTCTTCGCTCGGACGGATAAACATGTTCTTGACGAAATGCGCCTGCCAGGCCACTTCGGTCACGACGCGGATGCAGATGCGGCTGTTGGGGTTCGCGCCCACATAGCCGTCCTGAACATACAGGTTCTTGGCCGAAAGCTGCTGGCTGCCTTTCTTGTAGAGCTTCTCCCACAGTTCGGGCGAGATGGCCTTGTTGTCGGAACCCTTGCGGCCGGCTTGCGCCCACCATACGTTCTTTTCCGAACTGGCTTCCTTGACGATATATTTGTCTTTGGGGGAACGGCCGGTAAATTCGCCCGTATCCACGCTTACGGCGCCCATATCGGTCAGATAGGCGCGGTCGAAACCGGTCAGGCCGGCTTTGGTTTCGTGTTCGTACAATTCGTCATAAGACAAATTGTAGTAGATGTCCTTGACATTCTCGATGCCGTAAGACGCCAGGTCTTTACGGATTTGTTCCAGATTCTGGTTCATACGTTTAAATCCTTTTCTTTTTTACTTCTTTCTATTATTGCTATTGTAACTTGCTTGTTATCCAACAATCTGCCGCCGTTTCATCGAGTAGGCCCCGCGGCGGCCGCCCGTACGCCGGTCGGTGCATTCGGGTCGCACCGGGTTCCCTACAAAAACCGTGCCTGTTGTGGAATGGCCGCCCGGCACCGGCTTGCGCGTCCGGAAAATCCGGCGGTCTATTTCAAAGCCTGAAAGCCTTTGCCATATACCCCCGTGGCTTTCGTCACGCTCGTAAACGCGTCGGGGTCAATGTCGCGTATGCGGCGCAATACGTTTTGCATCTCGTATTTACGCACAACGGCGAGCAGGACGTTCGACTGTTCTTTCGAATAAAAGCCCTTGGCATCCAAGAGCGTGACCCCGCGGTGCATCTCGTTGCTGATCATCGCGGCGATTTCCTCATGTTTGCGGGAGGAAATGAGCATCTGCACGCTTGACTGCGCGCCCATGACGATGAGGTCGATCGTGTAGGAAGTCACCGTCATGACGACGAAACCGTACAGCACGACGCGCAACGACTCTTCCGGCGTTTTGCCCAAGAAATAGTAAAACACGATGAAAGAGGACGATATGATGCAGAGGTCGCAATAGAGGATAACGCGTCCCGGGCTGATGTTGTAGAATTTGGTGACGATGAGCGCCACGATGTCGGTTCCGCCCGTGCTGCCGCCGTAATTGAAGGCCGTACCGATGGATAGCCCGATGAGCGCGCCGCCGATGACGGCCGACAGGAACGGGTCCTGATCCAAGACGGGCTGCTTGAGGATGCCTTGCCAAACCGTTACGAAGAAAGACAGGAAGAAAATAGCCCATATTGTTTTGAATCCAAAGGCATTGCCAAGTATCTTGAAGCCGATGAGCAATAAGACTCCATTGATGATAAAGGCCGATATACCGACGGGAATCCAATGGTTGGACGCGTAATAAAGCAAGGTGGAGATACCGTTCACGCCGCCGCTGACGATGTGCGAATTGATGATGAACATCACGAGCGCGAAAGCGTAAAGGCAAAGGCAGAGCGTGATGACGACGTAACTCTTTATTTCTCTTTGAATCTGTTTCTTATCCAACGGTTTGGTTGGTAGAAGTTCTTTCCAGAACGATTTTTTAGGGCTTGCTTGTTCACTCATATCCGTACAGGTACTTCTCTCTTGAAATGCAGTCTGGAATCTATACAAACGGCATTTTCACGCGGCCGCAAAGATAATGCAAGCCGAGCGCATTTCCAAACCGCGTGTGGGAAGGCACGTCGCCACGGAGTGGCGTTTGGTTGCGGGACATCGGCTTTGAAAACTTGTTTTCTAAAAGCCGGGTGTCCCGCAACCAAAATACATATTGTGTTATGCGTGCCTTCCCACACGTCCTTGCGTCGAATGCCGAGGCACCGCTTATCTTGACGAGGCCGCAGGCCGAGTAAAGATAATGCAAGCCGAGCGCATTTCCAAACCGCTCTAATGAGACAATTTTTCTTGGTCAGTTGAAAGGAAACGTTTAACTTTGCAGTTGTAATTGCAGAATTAAACAAATTATGTTAAATTTTGCAACTTTAAAAACAATTGTATGGCGCGAATAAATACTAACGATTACATAGATTGGCTCAACCAGAGAGCAATGAGAGGCAAGTCGTTCTTTACAAAGGATGACTTTAAGCGTGCTTTTGCCAATATAACTGAAGGCTCTCAGGCTGTTGCGTTGAGCAGATTGATTAATGCCGGTTGGATAGTGTCGCCTTGGCAAAACTTTTATGTCATCGTCCCGATTCAGTATAAGCTGAAGGGAGAGGTTCCACCTTCATACTACATTGACGAACTGATGCAGTTCCTAGGCAGAAAATACTATGTTTCGCTTCTGACGGCTGCTGGTCTGCATGGTGCAGGTCACCAAAGAGCAATGTCCTTCTTTGTTACCGTGGATGGGGCAGCATTGAGAAATGGAGTGAGGGTCGGAACTAAACTACTCTTATTCAAGAAGAAATCCATAGACATGCGCTTTACCGAGGAAGTGAGAACCGAGGGAGGATACATGAACGTTTCTTTACCCTTGATGACAGCCCTTGACCTTGTGCAGGATGAGCGTAAGGTAGGCGGTTTGAGCCGTGTGGCGGAGATTCTCTATGAACTTGCTGAAAAACTGGAGTTGAATGAAGGTCAGTTGGAGTTGATCCAACAATATGGTTGTCCGATATTGCAAAGGCTTGGGTATCTTTTAAGAGTACTGCAGTTGGATGACGTGGAAAATCAGTGGTTTGACCTTTGTATGAAGACTGGAGTCAAGTTCAAGTTCACCGCACTGAAGCCTTCGGTAGAAAAACGGGATGACAATGAGCGTGACAAGCGCTGGAAGATAATTATTAACCAAGAAATTGATATTGACGAAATATGATAAAAGAAAGATACATAAGAGAATGGAATGAGTTTGTACCATGGAAAGATATGCTGATGGTGGAGCAAGACTTGATTATTTGTCGTGCCCTGGTAAGTATCTTTAGTGATGAGTTCTTACGAGAGAATTTGGCATTCCGTGGTGGTACATCTCTACATAAGCTGTTTCTACGACCTCAGCCTCGATACAGTGAGGACATTGACCTTGTGCAGATCAAGCCAGGCCCCATCAAGCCTATCATGTTTCGTCTGGGAGAGGTACTGGAGTGGTTGCCTAATCGCACGACTCAACAGAAGAAGCACAGCAACAAGTTGTTCTTTCGTGTGGATTCAGAGATTCCGCCCATCCAGCAAATTCGTCTGAAGGTGGAGATCAATTGCTTTGAGCATTTCAATGTGTTGGGATTGCAAGAGGTTCCTTTCCGTATGGAGAACAGTTGGTTCACAGGTGAAGCCAAGTTGACCACCTATCACTTTGAAGAACTACTTGGCACAAAGCTTCGTGCGCTTTATCAGCGAAAGAAAGGACGTGATTTGTTTGACCTCTATACGGCTTTGACTGCTCAAGAGTCGGATGTAGATAAGGTGCTGGCGTGCTATCGCAAGTACATTGAGTTTGCGGTGGAACGTACACCAACGTACAAGGAGTTCGTGCAGAACATGGAACAGAAAATGCAGGACGAGGAGTTCCTGGAGGACGTGACGCCTCTACTCCGACCGGAGATTGAGTTCAATCCAAGGAAGGCATATGCGCTGGTATATGAGAAACTGATAGACAGGATGCCGGGGAGGAGGAATTGATATGACGATAAAAGACGAAACGCTATTTCATACGCACCAACCTCTACAAGTACCTGACGGAGAATGGCGACTTGGATCGGGCGATATTAACCCATTTTTCATATAGGCATTAAAAACTTTGTAGAAATTGTAGATGAGGGGAAACAAGATTTGATCAACAGAATGATAAATTTAATAGAATCAAAACTGTAACGCCTCAAATGTTTCTTCAAATAAATATTGCCAAGAGTAAACACGAAAAGCAAAAAATAAGATAATTAATATATCGTGCATAGATAGGCCTTTCTGTATGGTCTGTTCTTCCATGTAGATGATTATAATTTTCTTGGTCGGGTTAGAAGTTTTCGATATTTCGTATCTTCGTGGCCTTGTTCGCGGCAAATTGCGCTTATGGGACTGTTGATTTTTTATCTGTTGTTGGCCCTCGTGGTCTCGTTCGTGTGCTCGGTGCTGGAGTCGGTGCTGTTGTCGGCGCCCCCTTCGTTCGAGGAGGTGTTGCGGCAGCAGGCCAAGGAAAAGTCCGAAGCGGAGGGTGGCGGCGTTTCGCGGGGCGTGCGGCGCAGGCTCAAAGGCGCGCTCTTGTTCAAGAGCATGAAGGCCGATGTCGAGAAACCGCTGTCTTCCATTCTGTCGCTCAATACGATAGCGCATACTATAGGGGCGGCCGGTGTCGGGGCGCAGAGCCTCAAGGTATTCGGTAATGTGTATGCCGGCCTCACGTCAGTCGTGCTGACGTTCCTCATCCTCATCCTTTCCGAGATTTTGCCCAAGTCGGTCGGGGCGCGTTATTGGAAAATACTGATTGTACCGGCTTGTTATACGATTCGCGTGCTGGTTTGGATTTGCTATCCGCTCGTATGGCTGTCGGAAGGCATCGCCTATCTCGTGACGCGGGGCAAGACCGAGCCGACCGTGAGCCGGCAGGAAGTGGAGGCCGTCGTGAACATGGGTTCCAAGGAAGGTATCCTGCAGGCGGGCGAGGCGCAGACGTTGCGCAGCATGCTGGCGTTTCAGAATCTGCGTGTGCGCGACATCATGACGCCGCGCATGGTGGCGGTCACGGTAAGCGAGAATACGACCCTGCGCGATTTCTTCTACAAAAAGAATTATCTGAAATATTCGCGCATACCGGTCTATAAGGCGCAGAATCCCGAGCATATCACGGGTTTCGTCTTGCTGAAAGACGTGTTTACCGGAGTGGCCGAAGATGAATTCGACAAGAAACTCGTTGCGCTGAAGCGGCCGTTGGCCGTGGTGTCGGCCTATCAGCGTGTGCCGGGGCTTTGGGAGCGGATGCGCAGCCGCAAGGAACAAATCGCGATGGTGGTGGATGAATACGGCACGTTCGTAGGCTTGGTCACGATGGAAGACCTCATTGAGACGATGTTGGGTTACGAAATCGTGGATGAGAAAGATACGATTACCGATCTCCAGGCCTACGCGCGGCGCAAATCTTCCGGAAAACAGGAAAAGACGGATGAAAAAGGTAATGGGGAAAGCCGGTGAACCGTCCGGCGGCGTGGCTGAACCGGCGGCGACCGCCGGACATCCGGGCGACGGCGCGGCGGCATATACGGGCGGATGCGGCGGTTCGCTCCGGTATCCGCTCGGGCGGTACCGTGCCGCGATAAGCGTTTTCTTTTTCTTGCAGGGTACGGTCTTCGCCACCTGGTCGGCGCGGATTCCGGATGTCAAGCAGGCGTTGTCGCTCAACGACGCGCAGTTGGGAACCATATTGTTTTTTTTCCCGTTGGGACAATTGGTATCGGTGCCGCTGTCCGGCTATTTAGTGCAGAAATATTCGAGCCGCGCGTTGCTGTTATGTGTCGCGTTGCTTTATCCGCTCAGTCTGGTCGGCATAGGCCTCATGCCGACGCGCGCGGCACTGGCCGGCATGTTGTTCTTGCTGGGGGTCGCGGCCAATCTGCATAATCTTGCGGCCAATACACAGGCCGTGGGTCTTGAAAAACGTTATGGCCGCAGCATCATCGGCACGTTTCACGGCATGTGGAGTTTGGCGGGTTTCGTGGCCGGCCTGACGAGTTCGTTTCTGGCCGTGCGCCATGTTACGCCGTTCTGGCATTTCTGCGGCGTATTCGGTTTCGGATTGTTGGCCGTGACGGTCTTGCACCGCTTCCTGTTGCCGGAAGATTTGGCAGCCGGTGCAACGGACACGGCGGGAGCAGAGAGCCGTCGGCGTTCCCGCAGGGATATCCGCGGCGGCGAGCCGCAATCCCTTAGGGAAGCGACCGGCGGCGGAACCGCGGCGGTAGATGGTGCGGAAGAGGCGGTTCCGGCCAAAGAAAAAGCCACGTTCAATATCTTCAGAGGTATGGACCGCTATCTCTGTCTGCTCGGTTTTCTGGCGTTCGGCTGCATGTTGTGCGAGGGGAGCGTTTACGATTGGTCGGCCGTCTATTTCGGGCAGACCTTGAAGGTCGATCCGGTCTGGATACGCGCGGGTTATACGGGCTGTATGCTGGCCATGGCCTCGATGCGGTTTCTGGCCGACGGGTTGGTGAACCGGATAGGAGCCGTCAAAGTAGTGCGTGTCAGCGGTTTTTTCATAGCCATAGGCTTTCTGACCGCCGTTCTGTTCCCGAGGCTGCTGCCCGCCACGGTCGGTTTTGTGCTTGTGGGACTGGGCATCTCGTCGGTCGTGCCGATTTGTTACGGTATGGTCAAGAACAGCCGCGCGATGAGCGCCGGCCGCGCCATCAACGCCGTCTCCACCATCGGCTTCTTCGGTTTCGTGGCCGGCCCGCCCGTGGTCGGCTATATCTCCGAATGGCTCGGCATGCGGCTCGCGTTCGCGCTCGTCGCCTGCATAGGCCTGCTTACCGGTCTGCTCGCCGGCAAACTAAAATTAAAATAATTCGTTGATTGCCGATACGTTTAACTTTCTTTGGCGGTGTGTCAGAGAGGCTAAGATGCAAGGCATTGAGGGTGAGGGCGAAGGAACGTACTGAAGTACGTGACTGAACCCGAATCCCGATAATAACGCCGCAGATTGGCCTTTATGACACGCCGCACTTAAAATAGTTCGTTAATCCCGACGTAGAATTCGGGTTTACCCCGATAGAAGCCCATATCGCCGCGTATGGTAAACGGCAGGTTGCGGAACGGTTTGACCCGCAGTCCGATGCCGTAAGTGATTTTGTTGAAGTGCCAGGCCTCCTCCAAGGTCGGTCCCACGTCGCCCGCACAACCGAAAACGGCGAAACCCAGCCATTTCCAGTAAAAACGGTATTCGGCCTGAAGCGCCATCATGTGCCGGTCTATGAAACGGTCCCGGATGATGCCGCGTGCGTAAGTGCGGTCGGCCATGCGCGGCAATTCCTGAAACGGGATGCCTTGTCCTACCGTGCTGCTCGCCACTAAATTCAGTGCGAACACGTGATCGATATGCTGTTTCTTCTGCGGGATATGGAAGTAGTGCCGTACGTCCATCGTCAGTTTGCCGAAATGGCCGCTGTAAGATTTGATGGCTGCGTTGTAGTTGGCATCTACGCTGATGAGGGAGCCTTTGAGCGGCCGCGTGTTGTCGTTGCGCGTGTCGTAGATAAGCGACACCATGGGACCGATGCCTACGGCCAGATCCTGTCCGGGAATGGTCGTTTCCGTGAGCGGGCCTGCTTTCTTGGAAAGGATGTCATAGAAAAAATAGCTGGTACCCAAGCCTAAGAACACCCCGTGTCCCACGTCGTACGTCAGGCGCAGGTCGGCCGTCTGGATGATTTGGTTGTATTGTTCCTTGTTCTCGTCCGGCGTTTTTCCGCCTATGCCCCAGAAAAACCCCGGCCAGTAACCGGTATAGATAAACCCTTTCAGCATAAGCCGACGGTTGAGGAAGTAGAGTTCGGGCGTCAGTTCCAGCGCGAACTGCGAACGTATGGTGCCGTGCAGGCCGATCAGCAGGTTGGAGCGGCGGGCCCGGATGCGGTTGTATTCGTCTTTCGGCAGGTCGGAGTCCGTCAGCCGTTTGTCCAAGGCATCGAAGTAAAGTTGTCCGCCTATCGTAAACGCGACGGAAGTAGAGGGGGAGTAATAGACGCCCGGTCCCAGGACGAACGCCACCTTGCGCGGTTTGAAATTCGGGTCGTTCGCGCTGCCGGCGGTATTGCTGAACAGTCGCGCGATGTTAAACTTCGTCCGACCCGAATTCGCCGTGGCCGGCCCTGTTGCCGTCGAATCGGGTTGCGTGATATATATAGCGGCAAGGGAGGCTTCCGCCGGCATCGCCGGATTTGCCTTATCGGTTTCCGCTATCGTTTGCGTCCGCCCGGCCTCACGCCCCGTCCCCATAAAAAGCAAAAGCAGGCAAAGGCCGTTCAAAAGCCTCCGCCTGCCGTCGGAAAAAAGCATGAGTCTTTCACAACCCATTAAAATTCCGCGTTTTGTGGATAACGCGGGAAAGGAATCACGTCGCGGATGTTCGTCATACCCGTAATGAAGAGCAGCAGCCGCTCGAAGCCTAAGCCGAAGCCGCTGTGTGGGGCCGAGCCGAAGCGACGCGTGTCTAAATACCACCACATGTCCTTGTCCGGAATATGCAGTTCCCGGATGCGTCGCTGCAACTTGTCCAGATTCTCCTCCCTTTGCGAGCCGCCGATGATTTCGCCGATTTGGGGGAACAGCACGTCCATGCCGCGTACCGTCTTGCCGTCGGCATTCTGTTTCATATAGAACGCCTTGATGTCTTTCGGATAATCGGTCAGGATGACCGGCCGTTTGAAATGCTTTTCCACCAGGTAACGTTCGTGTTCACTTTGCAGATCCACGCCCCAATCCACCTTGAACTCGAACTTGGCGCCCGAACTTTTGAGGATATCGACGGCCTGCGTATAGGTGAGGCGTTCGAAACGCGTGTTTTGAACACCCTCCAAGCGGCTTATCAACGCCTTGTCGTACATGTCGTTGAGGAAACGCAAATCCTCGCCGCAATGTTCAAGCGCGTAGGCCGTCAGATATTTCAGGAATTCTTCGGCCAGATCCATGTTGTCTTCGATTTCGTAGAACGCCATTTCCGGCTCGTTCATCCAGAATTCGGCCAGATGGCGCGGCGTGTTGGAGTTCTCGGCACGGAACGTGGGGCCGAACGTATAGATTTTCGACAGCGCCATCGCGCCCAGTTCGCCTTCCAGTTGTCCCGACACCGTCAGGCTGGCCTGACGTCCGAAGAAGTCCTTGCTGTAGTCTATTTTGCCGTCCTTCATCGGCAGTTGTTCGAGCGGCAGCGTCGTTACCTGGAACATCTCGCCGGCGCCCTCGCAGTCGGAGGCCGTGATGAGCGGCGTATGCAGGTAGTAAAAGCCGCGTTCGTGGTAGAACGTATGCAGGGCGTAGGCCATCGCGTGCCGTAGCCGCAGTACCGCGCCGAACGTGTTGGTACGCGGCCGCAGATGCGCGATTTCGCGCAGAAATTCAAGGCTGTGACCCTTTTTCTGCAACGGATACGTCTCCGGATCGGCCTCGCCGAGCACTTCGATTTTGTCGGCTTGGATTTCCACGGTCTGACCCTTGCCCATCGAAGGCACCAGACGGCCATCGACGCAGAGGCAGGCCCCCGTCGTGATGCGTTTCATCAGGTCTTCGGGAAAGGCCGGCGCGTTGAGGTCGGCCACGACCTGAATCGAAGCCACGCAACTGCCGTCATTGACCGCGATGAAAGCTACCTGTTTGTTACGCGTTTGGTTCTGACCCAACCCTTGATCTGTACGGGGCGGCTTTCGCCTTCGCCTAAGGTCAGGCCGATGAGTTTCTTTATGTCCGTATGTGTCAGCATGATTTCTTATTCCTTTCTTATTTTTTGTCCGACCCGGATTTCTTTTTCCGGGGACGGCGTTTGGCCGCCAGCACCTGTTGTGCCTTCTGCATACGTTCCGAGGGAACGAGCCGCGGCCGCCCTACGGGTCGTTTCGGCGCGGCTTGCGCGGTGCTTCCGGCCTTGGGTTTGCGGCCGCGTTTGGCCGTCGCCGCCTTGGCCTTGGCTGTCGCTTTCGTCTTCGCGGCGGTTTTCGTCTTGGTTGCCGCGGTCTGACCCTTCGGGGTACGCGTCGCGCGCTTCTTGGTCCGGGCCGTCGCATCCGTCGCCGCATCCGTTACCATAACCAAGGTCGTCGTGCCGTCTTTGCGCGGCCGTCCCGGGCGCCGTTTGATGCCCGCGGCCTCCAAGGCGGCCTTGGCCAAAGCCGCTTTCGTGCGCACGCGTTTGCGCGGCCGTCCCGGCTTGCGTTTCTTAGGTTTGCCGTCGGTTTCGTCCGCGGCCAGCATCCGTTCGAAATCGATGGGCCGTCCGCGTTTGCCGTTCGGTTTCACCGCCCGCAGGTCGATGCCGAACAATTCGCTTTGCGCCATGATGTCGGCCTTGTTTCCGGCCGCATAGACCGTCGAAGTCTCGAATTCCTGACGTTCTATCGCCGCCTGAACGAAAGCGCAGAACAGCGGATGCGGATTCTCCACCGTACTCTTGTTTTCGGGATGTAACTGCCCTCCGTTGAAACACGGGTGTACGCGTCCCGAAAGCGCTACGGCTTCCACCAGTTCCACGTCGCCTTTCTTAT
>CAMWSI010000014.1 GCA_947176875.1 uncultured Bacteroidales bacterium | reverse complement strand
TCATTTCGCCATGCACGACGACTTGCGCGGCAAGGGCATCGGCGCGTTGTTCCTGAGCCAGTTCCTGCGCTGGGCCGCCAAGCCCGTCATCATCGAGGTGGAACCGCCCGAAAACAAAATCGCCAAACGGCGCATCGCGTTTTACGAACAGTTGGGACTTAAACTCTTCCCCTGCGACTATAAACAACCCGCCTACGACCCCGATAAAGCCGCCGTGCCGCTTTATCTCATGGAAGCGGCCGCACATACCGACCGACGGGGCGCAAACGGCTCAGAAACGCCGCAGGCACTTATTCCGCACGACGCCTTGTTGCCCTGGCAATACGAACAAGTCAAACAAAACCTTTACGAATACGTTTACGCGGGTTGCAAACTGCCGTAAACGAAATACGCGGTACCGGCACGGATTTCCGCAACATGGGGCAGACCGGCCGGTACCCCTCAACACGATTCGACCATGACCAAAATGAAATCCGTCTATCTCGGTGACCTGCGCGTGGAAAGCGAACACCTGCAAAGCGGCACGCGCCTTACCACCGACGCGCCCGTGGACAACGCCGGTAAAGGCGCTTCTTTCTCGCCCACCGACCTCTGCGCCGTCGCGCTCGGCAACTGCATCCTGACGACGATGGGCATCTTCGCGGCGCAACGCGAGATCGACATCCGGGGGGCGGAAGCCGAAGTGGAAAAAATCATGACGGCGGAACCGCCGCGTCGCATCGCCGAAATCCGCGTGCGGATCCGGATGCCCGACAAAGACTATTCCGACAAGGAAAAACTGACGCTGGAACGCGCGGCACATACCTGCGCGGTGCACAACACGTTACGGGATGCCTTGAAAATAGACTTGGCCATAACATGGTAAGAGGCACCGGCTTGACGGGAAAACGGGCAAGCCCGATTCCCTTCGGCTCAAAATGAAAAAGGCTCGGGAATTGTTTCCGAGCCTTTTTCACATGAAGCCCCCGTCAGGATTTCAAGCATCCTTCGTCGGCGAAACTGAAATAGACCTCATCGCTGATGCCGACAATCAGGTGATCGAGAATCTCCAGATCCAACAATTTGGCTCCCGAAACAATCTGGCGCGTCAGGTTCATGTCGGCCATACTGGGTTTGAGTTGGCCGGAGGGATGGTTATGGGAGAGCACCAGTGCCGAAGCCTGTTCGTCTATCGCTATCTTGAAGATTTTTTTCGGATCGACCAGAATTTTATCGCGACCGCCTTCACTAATCAATACTTTACGTATCAGATGATTGCTTCGTGTCAATAACAATACCTGGAACATCTCGTAAGGACGGCGCACCATGTCGGTACACAACAACCGGAACGCATCGCGGCTGTTCGTGATTTTGCAACGTTCCGGCAACGGAAGCGCTTGCATGCGACGCCCCAATTCCAAGGCAGCCAATATGCTGGCGGCCTTGGCTTCGCCTATGCCTTTGAAGCGGCCGCACAACTCCCTGGGTGTCTTGCCGGCAACGGTATGCAGGTTCCCTCCGAAAGCCGACAGGATTTGACGCGACAACTCCACGGCCGAAACACGGGCCGAACCGGAGCCTATCAGAATAGCCAGCAACTCCGAATCGGTCAGAACGCCCGGATGTCCGGCCAGCATTTTCTCGCGCGGACGTTCGGACGAATCCCAATGCCGTATGGAGAAATGCGGCGTGAGACGGGCTGTCGCACGCTTGCGCACGGCCGGCTTACAAGCCGGTACCCGGCGGCCGGCATCGTCCCTGACCATCCCGTCCGTCCGACAAACGGCATTCTCTATTTCCTCCGCAATCGCCATATCAGGAAATCCCCCTTGTCAGACCGTCCACCAGTTTATTACCCTTGAAAAACTCCTTGGCGATGACCCGCAATACCGTATAAAGCGGTATGGCCACTATCATACCGCCCGGCCCCGTCAGCGTGCCCGCGATGATGATGACGAAAAATATCTCCAACGGGTGCGACTTGACGCTGTTGGAATAAATCATCGGTTGGAGTACGAAATTGTCGA
This sequence comes from uncultured Bacteroidales bacterium, assembly GCA_947176875.1. GTDB lineage: Bacteria > Bacteroidota > Bacteroidia > Bacteroidales > P3 > CAMXAS01. Next base: position 8,578 of record CAMWSI010000014.1, on the reverse strand, counting down.
TGAGGTTCGCGCCGGCGAAAACGACGACGACTTTAACGATTAACCAGACGAGATCCATTGTAAAACCCACTTCCAGATGATTGATGACGGCGAAGACCGCGGCCAGGACGGCGCCTATGACGGGGCCCAGATAAGGGATGACGTCCAATACACCGCCCATGCAACCGTAAAGCACCGCATGGTCGATGCCGAACGCCCACAGCCCGAGCGACAGGAATATCATCATGCAGACGACTTCTATGCTCAATCCCACGAAATAGCGCGTCAGCAACTGCTCGGAAGAGCGCAGCACGTTTTCGGCACGGTCCACATACCTGTCGGGAATGAAAAGGAACAGCATGTTCTTGAACAACTGTTCGTCTTTGAGAAAGAAAAAAGCGATGAACACGACGCAGAACAGCCCCATGCCCACGGACGTCAGCACACCGGCCGTATTGGTAATGAGATCTTTGATGCTAACCATCTGCACCAATTGCTGGATGCCCGACACAACGTATTGCTTGAGATCGGTTTCAGGAATGTTGATGCCCTTGCCCAACAGCCAGGCTTCCAATTGATAGAATCCCGTATAAGTATCGCTTGTAAGTTGGGTGTAATCCATCATGACCAACGACTGACCTTGCTGTATGAGCATGGGGAACACGAGCCAGCCCACGCAGACGACGAACGCCAAAATCACCAAAAGCGCGATGAGGCTGCCCAATGCGAACGGCAGTTTGAAACGCCGGTGCAACCATTGCACGAGCGGCCGGCCGATCATCGAGATGATGAACGCGACGATGATATAGATGACGACATCCGACAGATAGTAAAACACAAAGCCCAGAGCCGCCAAACCGACGATAAGGCCGATAATCGTCCTTTTATTGAATTGCATGGTCATGGTTTATTTCCTTCCTTCTTGTTTATTCTGCAACAGCCCGGGTTCTTCCACCTCGTCGCCATGCAGGATATTGAGGTAATTCTTGTAACGCACCGCCGCGATGCCACCCTCCGATACGGCCTGTTTGACGGCGCAACCGGGCTCGTGTTCGTGCGTGCAGTTGTTGAAACGGCATCGGTCGGCCAAAGCACGCATTTCGGGGAAATAGCGCGAAATCTCCTCAGTATTCAGATTGACCATACCCAATTCCTTGATACCCGGCGTATCGATGAGGAAAGCGCCGAAAGTCAAACGGTACATGCGGGCGAACGTCGTCGTGTGCATCCCTTTGAGATGCGTCTCCGAAATACGGCCTTCGCGCAGGTTCAGACCCGGTTCCACCGCATTGGCCAAAGCCGACTTCCCCACGCCCGAATTGCCGGAGAACAGACATACACGACCCTGCATGGCGGATTTCAACGCTTCCACACCCTCGCCCGTCACGGCCGAAGTCCGGAAACACGGATAGCCTATCCTTTCGTAAACGGCCATCCGTTCGGCCAAGTCCGTTTCGGCCGTCGCATCGTACAAGTCGATTTTATTGAAAATGATGGCGCAAGGCAGATGATAGGCCTCGCACGCCACCGTAAACCGGTCTATGAAGCCGGGAGGCGTATAAGGCTCCCGCAGGCTGACGACGCAGAACGCGCGATCGATATTGGCCGCGATGATATGCGTACGCTTTGAAAGATTGACCGATTTACGGATCAACACATTCTTACGCTCCTCTACAGACGTAATCCAGCCGGTCCGCCGTTGGGCGTCCCATTCGAAACGCACGTGATCGCCCACGGCCACCGGATTCGTGGTCTTGATGCCCTTAAGCCGGAAATTTCCCTTGACCCGGCAGACAAAGACCTGCGGTTCGCCGGACGGAACGACTGAAGCCGCGACATTCGACGCCGAACCGCTTTCGCCGGCCGACGGTTCTTTCCACACTTCATAACGGTCGCCCGTACTGCTTACTATCAGTCCCCGCATACTTGAAATAATTGTATCGACATGGCAAATGACGGAAGTTTTCAGCACGCCGCCAAACGTTTTTCCTTAAAAAAACATAATCCGCACATAACCGCCAAACCTCCTGCCGGCCACATGCTTTCATTCCACCTGCTGCATCTTGCAGAGTCTGGTATAAAGACCGCCGGCCCGCAACAACGCCTCGTGCGTGCCACGTTCCACAATCCGCCCCTTGTCCACGACGATAATCTCGTCGGCATGCTGGATGGTGGAAAGCCGGTGCGCCACCGATATGATTGTCCTGTCGCGCGCACCCGTCTGCCGTTCCAACGCCTGCTGTATCATGCTTTCCGACTCCGTGTCCAAAGCCGAACTGGCCTCGTCCAATATCAGAATCGGCGCGTCTTTGAGCAGGGCGCGCGCGATGCCGAGCCGCTGCCGTTGTCCGCCCGACAACTTGCTGCCGCCATCGCCTACAAGCGTATCGAAACCGTGTTCACACGCCCGGATGAAATCCATGGCGTTGGCCTCTTCGGCCGCCTTATAGACCTCCCCGGCCGTCGCATGCCGGTTCCCCAACAGGATATTATTGTATATCGTATCGTTGAACAATACCGTATCCTGCGAAACCAAAGCCGACAGCCGGCGCACGTCATCTATGCGGTATTCCTTGATGTCGCGGCCGTCTATCGACACCTCACCCGACGTCACGTCGTAAAAGCGCGGAATCATGTTGATGAGCGTGGACTTTCCTCCGCCGGAAGGTCCCACAATCGCCACATATTTCCCCTTGGGTATCCGCAAATCGATATGCGACAAGGCCTCGGTATCGCCGTAACGGAAACTCACGTCACGCCATTCTATCGCCTCTCCGAAAGAAGCGATGCCGACCGGATGCTCCGCCTCCATGATCACCTCGTCGGCAAACAGAATCTCCTTGACGCGACGCACCGAACCCTTGCCGCGCTGTATGCTGTAATAGGCGGTCGTCAGGTTTTTGGCCGGTTGCAGAATCATCGTCATCGTCAGCAGGTAAGTGATGAAGGCTTCGGGGCTCAACGTACTTTCCCTTTCCAAAATAAAATAACCTCCGGCCACCAAAATACATACCACCGCCAGCGTCCCGATGACCTCACTCACGGGAGATCCCAAATCGACCCGACGCAATACTTTGACTTTTAACTTATAAAAACGCTGGCTCTCCGCCTTGAAACGATCAATGGAGAAAGGTACGGTATTATAGCTCCGTAAAGTCTTGACCCCCTCTATACTCTCCTCCGTCTGTGTCACCAACCTCCCCTGCGAGGCCTGCTGTTTAGGCGAAGCCCGCCTCAGCGTCTTGGAGAAAAAACCCGTGATGAAACCTGTTACCGGCAAGATGACCAACACGATAAGCGATAAACGCGTACTGAGCATGAACAGTCCGGCCACAAGCAGTATCACCATGGCCAAATCGGTCAATACCTGCTGTACCTGTTTGAGCACGCTCTCGTCTATCTCCTGTACGTCGTTGCTGACGCGGGAAATCAGATCGCCTTTCTGTTGCACGGCGAAAAACGAAAGCGGCAATACCATAAGCCGCTCGAAAAGATCGTCACGCATACGCGCCACGACATTGTTGCGGATAGGCGTGAACAGATACAAACCTAAATAGGCAAACAGATTTTTAAGGAAATACAACCCGAACAACACGGCGCAGACAATGCCCAGGGCTATAACGCCGCCATGTTCCGTCACGAGCGCCTGCACCCAACGGCCGGCGCCTTGAATGACCGTTTCCGACAAGGCGTCGCGCATGCCCGCTCCGCTACCCGCCCCCGCATCAGCGGCGTCTATCCGGCCGAAAAGCAACGACAATACGGGTGCCACGCCCAACAGCAATATCATTGTGAAAACCGCCGACAACACACGCAAGAATGCGTTGAGCAACAGACGCCCCGCATAAGGCGACAGATAACGGTAGAAAAACGAACGCTTGAACACGTCTGAACGGCGTTTTATTGCTTTTCCGTATGTTTCGCCGCATCCTCCCGTTCTTCCCGCGCCTGACGGCCGTAGAAGCCCGTATAATTCTCCGGTGTGATCTTCTTGAGCGCCTCTTTGAGGGTTTCCGGAATAGAGAGCCCCTCGATGAACTGCCGGATATTGTCCTGCGTGATCTTGGCGCCGGTGCGGGTCAGACTCTTCAAGGCCTCGTAAGGATTGGGGAAACCCTTGGTGCGCAACACCGTCTGTATGGCCTCGGCCACGACCGCCCAGTTGTTCTGCAAGTCGCTCTGCAATGCCTCGCGGTTCAGCACGAGTTTGTTCAGACCTTTTTGAACCGATTTGTAGGCCACGAGCGTATGCGCCAGCGGCACTCCTATGTTGCGGCATACCGTGGAGTCGGTCAGGTCGCGTTGCAGACGCGACACCGGCAATTTGGCCGAGAGGTGTTGCAACAAGGCGTTGGCGATGCCCAGATTGCCTTCGGCATTTTCAAAGTCTATCGGATTGACCTTATGCGGCATGGCCGACGAGCCAACCTCGCCCTCCTTGATTTTCTGCTTGAAATACTCCATCGAGATATACGTCCACATATCACGGCAAATATCGAGGAATATCGTGTTGATGCGCTTGATGGCGTCGAACATTGCGGCCATATTGTCGTAATGCTCTATCTGCGTCGTGGTCTGCGAGCGGTCCAAGCCCAAAACCTCGTTCACGAAACGGTTGGCGAACCCTATCCAATCCTTTTCGGGATAAGCCACATAGTGCGCGTTAAGGTTGCCCGTCGCGCCGCCGAACTTGGCCGAATAGGGAATCATGTTCAACAGGTCGAGCTGTTTGTAGATACGTTCTATGAACACCTGGATTTCCTTTCCCAGGATTGTCGGCGAGGCCGGTTGTCCGTGCGTGCGCGCCAACATGCTCACGGCGCGCCATTCCAAGGCCTTGTCTTCCAAAATGCCCAACACCTTCTCTATTTCCGGCAGCACGACTTGCTGCAAGGCCTCTTTCAGCATGAGCGGCTGGGCCGTATTGTTGATGTCCTGCGACGTAAGCCCGAAATGCACCATTTCCTTGTAACGCTCCAAGCCCATCTCGTCAAGTTTCTGTTTGATGAAGTATTCAACAGCCTTGACGTCGTGGTTCGTCACCTTCTCTATATTCTTGATGGCGAGCATGTCTTCTACCGAAAATTCCTGATACAGACGCCGCAAATCCGCTTCTTTCTCCGCGGGAAAATCGGCTAAAAGTTCGATGTCGAAATGCGCGAGCGCGATAAAGTATTCCACTTCCACACGTACCCGGTAACGCATGAACGCGCCTTCCGAAAAATAATGCCGTAAGGCTTCGGTCTGAGCCGCATAACGGCCGTCTATCGGCGAAACGGCCGACAGGGCCTGAAGGTTGATGTTGTTTTCCATAATGTCGGTTTAGGATGACCCCGCCCCAGGCCGGGTCACGCCGGTTGTTAATGTCCGCTGCCGCGAACGTTTTATTTATTGACTATGTTGTCTATATTGTAGTGCAGTCCGCGGTTTTCCTTGCGGGCCATGGCCATCTTGATAATCAGATAGCCCACCTTTATCAAATTGCGCAATTCGGCCAGTTTCAACGAATGGACCGACCGGTTGTAGAGTTCCTCGGTTTCGCGGTAGATGATGGCGAGCCGGTCCAGTGCCCTTTGCAGACGCAGGTTGGAACGGACGATGCCGACATAACTCGACATAATCGACTGTACTTCGCGCAGACTTTGCGTAATGAGAATCATCTCCTCGTTGAGCACCATGCCTTCGTCGTTCCATTCCGGAATATCGTTGCAATACGACAGGGCGTCCACCTGCGTCTTGGCGTCTTCGGCCGCCCGGTGCGAAAACACCAATGCCTCCAACAGCGAATTGGAAGCCAAACGGTTGGCGCCGTGCAAGCCCGTACACGAACATTCGCCCGAAGCATACAGGTGCCGGATACTCGTACGGGCATGCTCATCCACGACGATACCGCCGCAGCTGTAATGCGCCGCCGGCACCACCGGCAACAGTTCCTTCGTGATGTCGATGCCGATGGAAAGACATTTGGCGTAAATCGTCGGGAAATGGCCGAGTATCTCCGTCTTGGAGATGCCGCTGCAGTCCAAATAGACATGGTCGTCGCCCGTGAGTTTCATCTCGCTGTCGATGGCCCGCGCCACCACGTCGCGCGGCGCCAATTCCAGCCGTCGGTCGTAACGCGACATGAAATAGTCGCCCTTAAGCGTGCACAACCTGCCGCCGGCACCCCGCACCGCCTCCGAAATCAGGAACGACGGTTTCTCCATCGGATTGTAAAGCGACGTGGGATGAAACTGGATGAACTCCATATTGGCCACCTTGCCTTTGGCGCGATAGACCATGGCCACACCGTCGCCCGTGGCCACGACCGGATTGGTCGTCGTGGCATAGACGTTTCCGTTGCCGCCCGTAGCCAGCATCGTCAGTTTGGCCAAATAAGTGTCGATGCGGTTGGCTTTCTCGTCCAGCACATACGCGCCGAAACACGCGATGTCGGGCGTACGGCGGTTCACTTCCGCCCCCAGATGGTGCTGCGTGATTAAATCCAAGGCAAAATGATGTTCAAGCAGTTCGATGTTCGGATGATTCTTGACCTCTTTGAGCAGGATGCGTTCGATTTCGGCACCGGTCTGGTCTTTATGGTGCAACACGCGGTATTCGGAATGACCGCCCTCCCGCGCAAGGTCGAACTCGCCTGTCGTCTTACGATCGAACTGCGCGCCCCAACCGATGAGTTCCTCTATGCGCCGCGTCGATTCCTCTATCGTGAACCGCACGACTTCTTCGTCGCACAAGCCGTCGCCGGCCACCAACGTGTCTTGGATATGCTTGTCGTAAGTGTCAAGTGCGTTCATGACCGCCGCGATGCCGCCCTGCGCGTAAAGCGTGGAACCTTCGTCGGCCGAAGCCTTGGACAGAATACAGACCCTACCCTTGGCCGCCACTTTCAACGCGAAACTCAGACCCGCGATACCGGTACCGATTACCAGAAAATCCACATGCTTCTTCATGTTGCCCGAAGATTTGCGATATAACCTACAAAGATAGCGAAAGGTGAGCGCAGAAACAAGCGGCCATATGAGGAAACGTTTAGGCGTAGCCTTACCATACGAAAACGTAACAAGCGCAAAATTCTTTTTGCAGATTGTTACGGCTGAGTATGGTTAATCGCAAACGAAGTGTACGATTAACGTTTCCGAATGAAAAAAGCCGCACCGGTTTTGCCGAACCGCATCCTATCTCCATGAGCCGCAACGCGGCGAATAAAGATAGCGAAAGGTGAGCGCAGAAACAAGCAAATGAAAAACGCCGGTGGACTTATTTCCACTGAAACGTCTCGATCATGCGGCCGATATCGGCGCGCAGGAAGTCGAGAACGGGCGCAAGGGAGTCGTTGTTGGGCACACAATTGAGATAGAGCGCGCCGCGCACGAAATGGCGGTTGCTGTCGGTCAGATAGAACTGGCAGGTCGTAGCCACTTCCGGCCCCGTCAGATCGTAGATATAACCATACACGCGGTCGGTGGAACGATTGATTTCGGTCTCGTACAAACCGTTGGCTTTAGGCAGATTGCGTTCCACAAAAAACAGGCTGTTGCGGATACACGAGTCCAGATTCGGCCGCGCGATATACGTGAAATTGATCGTCGCGCCGAGCGAAGGCACCACGATGTCGGCCCACGTCTCCGCCTTGACAGGCTCGAACCGCGCATAGACGGGCAGATCGAAACGGAACGGATAAGCGGCCGAATCGAAAACACGATAGGATTTTTCGGGCAATTCGATATGGATATAGGTTCGAGGCTTAGGCGTATAGGTGCGGCGGCAAGACGCAAGACAGACCGCCAGACAGACGGGCAAACCCCAAAACGGCCACCGGACGGCCGACGCCCACATAGGACGAAGTCCGTCAATCTTCTGTTTCTTCATCCCTTATCGACATTTTTATCCGTTTGATACGGCGACGGTCCAAAGCCGCCACGACAAAATCATAAGGCCCGGACGTTATCGTCTCGCCGCGTTTTGGGAAGCGGCCGAGCGTCTCCAGTACGAAGCCCGCCAAAGTCTCGTATTCGCCCTCTCCGTAGGCTTCGAAAAAATCCTCCTTGATGTTCATCAGACGGCAAAAATCGTGAATCGGCATACGGGCGTCGAACATATAGGTGCGGCCGTCTATCTTGCGATAGAGCGCGTCTTCGCCGCCATCGTCGAATTCATCGCTTATTTCGCCCACCACCTCTTCCAGAATATCCTCCAACGTGACCAGCCCGCCCGTACCGCCGTATTCATCAGTCACAATCGCCAGATGGACGCGTCTTTCCTGCAAATCGCGCAACAACGCGTCTATTTTCTCCGTCTCGGACGTGAAGAAAGCCGGACGGACGAGTTTGCGCCAATTGAAATCCGCAGGAGCCTGCAAGTGCGGCAACAAATCCTTGATATACAGAATGCCGGTAATCTTATCCAGACTTTCCTGATAAACGGGCATGCGCGAATAACCGGCCTCCCGTATAATCCGCATCAATTCGTCGAAACGCGCCGAAGCCGGCACGCACACCATATTGACACGCGGCGTCATGATCGCGCTCGCCTCGATATCGCCGAACTGTACGATACCTTGCAGAATCTTGACTTCCTGTACCGCATTGTTGCCTTGCGA
>CAMWSI010000013.1 GCA_947176875.1 uncultured Bacteroidales bacterium | reverse complement strand
TTCATCCCCGGCGGCCTTTTCATCGAGACGGCTCCGGAATGGGAAAAATTCGAACCCTCTTTCGAGCCGGGTTTCAACACGGCTTTCTGTCCGGGCGATAAAGTGACGCTGACGGCTACGGTCAAGTACCCGAGCGGTTCGCAACGCAATCAGTATCATGTGGCTTTGTGGGCGCCCGGCGATCACGATGCGTTTTTGGCGGGAACTTCCTCGCTTACGCCGCTCGTTGAATTGAATGGCAATGATGCCAATGCCATCAAGGACGGTTACGAACTTAGTACAACGGCCGCGGCCACAGCCGGCGGCGAGGTTACGTACAAGATTACCATGACCCCCGAGGCGTTCGCGAGAATATCGAACAGCGATGCTGCCGGCAACACCGACTATAAAAAGACGTTCCGCATCGTCGTGACCGAAGGGGCCGGGGCCCCGACGCCTTCCACCAAGCCGGTCTCGAAAGAAACCGTCGCCCAGGTCGCGAATCTGCCGAAATTGTATCTGCATGTGAGCAGCGTGTATGCCAATACGCAGGGCATGCAGGAGGATTATGACCGTACGGTAGCGGCAGGCGCATATGATGTTGTAAGCGGTATGCAGCAAAATACCACGGTTTATTTGCGATATAATTGTAGTTATGCCGCCTCTCATCCCACATGGTCTTCTACCTGTTATTATCCTCATACTGCGGACGGTGTCAGTGCCGTATCTGGTGCTGTCGTGCGCCAATTGGCGAATGGGGTCGATAAGAATGCCAACGCCACGTCCTCTACTGTAAGGGGAGAACTGCAACTTTTGTCCGAACCGGGGACTTATTACGTGAGACACAATTGGAATAACGGTTGCGTCACGGAAACGGATACCATCACCATCACGCCAACCAAACCGTTGGCGGCTCCCGAATTTACGATAACGAATTACGATTGCGGGCCGAAGGCGGGTACATTCGAAATGTTTGCCACATCACCGGACGGCGTTACGCCCACCGATTGGCAATGGGTTATCCGTCAGGAATTATGCGATGCGGATGGTGCTTATGGTTGGTCGCCTTCTTGCTTGGCATCCGCCACATCCCACGATCAGGATCCGTTGGTACAGCCTACGGATAATCCCGATTTCGGGGGCGGGGTCGTATTTGATGCGTCCCATGGATTCTCGAAGACCTCTACCATGGCTACTACTACGTGGACGATATCAGCTGTGACCAATCCAGGGAAAACCATGGCTGCATTGACCGTAACGGGGGGGGTGACTTCGCCTGGAAGTGAATGGCGATTCTCCAATACGCTTTTGGGATGGTGGATGCCGACGCCGGAGATTGCCCCGAATCAAAATGCCTGCCAGACAAACTACCATTGGGCCAGCGCGGCCAACAAGTGGGTGTATGTGCGTTATCAGACTGCCGACGGCTGGTCGGAATGGGCGTCGGGTTTCACGCGTGTAGCCAATCCGATGGATGCGACACCGAAAGGGACAAGCATGTCGTTCGGAACGGCTTATTCGGGAAAGGATTTCAGTATCAGTTGCGGGCAATCATACGTCGCGAATATAGGTGGTTCGAATTATACCGTTCAGCATCCGGGGCCGGATTTTCTCAGTGTACCCGCCGCCGATACGGCCATTATCGCCGGTAGCCCGGTACAGTTGTATTTTACGACGAATGTGGATAATGGAGGTAAGTTTACTTTATTGGCGGACTTGTTGTGGCAGGTATCGACCGACGGCAGTACTTGGACGACTTGGGCCACGACGCCTGCCGGGACAACGGTCGGCGATAAGACCTTTGTAACGGCGTCGGGCATGATGGGCGTCGTGGAAGCGCCGAGCCTGCGTTATCCGGCTCAGGAGGAACAATATAGGATTGTCTATAACGCCACTTGCGTGATAGATCCGGCTACGGATGGTCTTACCAACTATTCCAAGCCGGTGACGGTTTCGATGGCTTCCAATATGGAGAAAGGCGAAATTGTGGCGATAGTGGGTGGAACGCCTTATACGGGGTCGTATCTGACATTGTGCGATGACAAGATAGATTTGATGATACGGAATCAAGAACCGGGTGCTACGTTGCAGTGGGAGATGAGTGCGGATGGTTCGAATTGGAGTACTTGGCCGGGTAAGACGGCCGATCAAGTCGTTTTTGATTTGTTTCCGGCATTGAATACGATAGACAAGACGGTTTATGATAACGGCAAGTCTTATTGGTTCCGGGTCTTGGTTACTAAAGACGGAGAAACGGTCAAGACGGTAGGCTATGAAGTCAAGAAACACTACGTCCTAAAACCGACTTTGACGGCAAAGACGGCTAAGCTCACGACTTCCGGTATCTGTGACGGGGAAAAATTCGAGATGACGGTAGGTTTGGCGCAGATGTGGCTGGTGGCCAATTCGTATCAGTTGGAAGCGGCTCCGAATGGCGGTAATTCCTTTGCCGGTCCGGTAGGTACAAATACCGGTTATACGGCGTCTCCGGTTACATTGGCTTATTCGGTGGATGGCGTTATCTCAATGAATAATGCCAATCTTCGTTTCAGGAATGCCAACGACGGCTGTACGGCTTATTCGGATACGGTACAGATAAAGGTTGTGGGAAAACCGACGGCCGGTACAATCAGCCCGACCGAATTCTGTCCGGGGCAGCCGGTCACGATGGTGTACAGTGGTACCAACAGTAATTATTATACGTGGTCCTATTCGGATATGGGGATAGGCGGCATGCGGCATGTCGCCGATACGTCGGCGTCGATTTTAACCATGGTCATTCCGGAAACGGCACTCTATAATAATGCGGTAACCATGCAGGTGGTGCCGATGAATCGGCGGACGGCGGCCAATCTTGCGGGGAATGGTTATGACACGACCGTTTGTGCGATAGCAGTCGTATCTCAGTCTATTAAAAAGGCCAACAATTGCGACGTGACGTTGGCGGCAAACCCGATTGCTTTCTGTGAGAATGATTTACAGGATGTGACGCTGACCATGACGCCGCCTCAACCGGCTACCAGCGGTATTCAGTTGCAGTACAAACAGGGCGGCTCTACTTATAATAATGTGCCTGCTGACAAATATACGTTGAATACGGCGACGGCCAACGGTTATGAGACGCTGACGGTGGATAAGGCGTTTTTCGGGACGGTAACGGCCGGTAGTACGCCTGTGGAATTCGTAGTGGTAGTGACGCCGCAGGGCGGTTCGGCTTTGAGTCCGTCTGGCGCGGCCTCGGTAACGGTCAAGGCTACACCGGTAATCAGTAGGACGACAGTTGCTATGAATCCGACCGGCGGTGTCTGTGCGGGCGAGACCCTGCAGATAGGATCCGGTGCTTCGGCTTCCGTTGGTACGCCTACTTATAAATGGATTTATGCGGCGAGTGCGGCCGATGTGACGAACAGGGTATTTGCGGATGTGCCTTCCGGCGATGGCGTACATACGGGTACGACGGGTAATGTATTGACATTGGTTACGACCTCGTCCAACCGTACGACATTGAACAGCCGCTATTACGGTTTGGCCGTCTCGGCCACGTCCGACGGCTGTACGGCGTACGATACGACTACTTTCATTCAGCCCATCATCAATCCGTTGCCGGACACGGCCGCATTTATAAAAAGCATTACGGCGGATGCGGTGACCGATGCGACCAAGGCCCGTCATGTGACGCTTTCGGCCTGCAGCGGTACGTCTATCACGTTGAGTGCGGTAACGGACGGTACATTGAAAAACGGTACGTTGAAACATAGTGATTACACGTACGAATGGTATGAGGGCAGTACGCTTTTGTCGAACGGCGTCGGGGGGTATGCGATAACGGACAACGCGGACAATACGGGTACGGCTTGTGTGATACCGGTTTCGGCGGCGACGGCGGGTACGAAGACTTATAGGTTGCGGGTCACGGCGAAAGCTTCTCCTGACAATGGCGCGACTTACGGTTGCGAGCGTGGGGTCGTCGGAACCTATACGATTGTGTTTGCCAATTGCGGTCGCGACAAATTGAAGGATGCGACGGCGGAACACGACAAGAATACGCCTTATGTGGTGTGTGAAAGTGATAACAATTGGCCGATTGTGGATGTGGAACCCGCTACGTTGCCGGCCTCGGGCGGTGGCAATGCGGCGGTAACGGCCGTAACGCTCTATCACCGTTTCGGTACGTCGGGTGCTTTCACGGCGGTCGCGACAAAGGCGGCCGGCCAGATTCCGTTCAATGTCAAGGCGGCCGGCACCACCCACACGCAGACGGGTTCGCATTATTATTTCGCCAAGGTGGAACGTACGGGCTATGCGCCCACATATACCGATACGGCGGAATATGTGATCGGCGCGTTGCCTGAAAGCCAGTTGGCGTCTGCCAAGGTCATGGCCAAGGCTACGTTCACGCAGGGCGGCACGACGACGACCGTTGCCGGTCCGACGGCCGATCTGACGGTGTGCGCGGGTCTTATGTTGGAACTCTCTTTAGACGGTATGCCGGCGGACGGTACGGACGCTTTTGCGGCGGCCGGCGTGCCGAAAGCCAATAGTTACCAATGGCGCAAGGGAACCTCGGCTACGGTGCCCGACGCGCCGACGGGAACGACCGTGTCCGGTTCGAGCGATATCGTTTCGTTGGGTGCGGCCGCGGCAGGTGCGAGTGGCCAAAGCGGTTATTATTACGCTTACCGTATTTATGAACGGCAGACCAAAATCAACAGTACGGGTGCGGCCAAGGCTTGTTCCACGACTTTCAAGATACCGGCGGCGGCCAAAATCACGGTGAATCCGAAACCGGCCCTGCCGACGGCCATTGCCTCCAAGACGGAAGAGGTATGCGACGGCGACGAGTTCGATTTGACGACGACCACGACGCCGGCCGCTGCGGCGACCGGTACGACATGGACCTACCGTTGGTACAAGAAACGCGGTACCGGTTCGACGGAAATCGCCTATCCGGCCGGCGGAACGGGTACGTTGCCGAATTTGAATGCCATCAAGGTAACGGCCGATGCGGACGGTGCGACGGCCAAAGTGACGGATGTCTATACCTTGAAGATATATGGCGAGACGGCCGAGGGCTGTGTCGATTCTACGGCAGCGCTTTCCGGCATCACGGTGAACATTACGCCTTTGCCGAGCCTGACGGCTCCCACGGTAACGACGACGCCCGCGGGCGGCGCGGTCTGCGAGGGTACGGCGGCCACGTTGAGTGTGCCGGCGGTCAGCGTGAGCGGCGCTACGGTAACTTACGAATGGTTCAAGTGTGCGAGCGGCACGACGCAGAATCCGGATACGGATAATAAGGTAGGTACCGGAACCTCTTATACGACGCCTGCCACGGCCGATGCGGCCGGCAACTATTACGTCAGGATAACGGCCACGCCTTCCGGCAACGCCAAGTGTGCGGCCACGGTGCTGACGGCCAATGCGGCGGTAACGGTCAATCCGTTGCCGCAACTCGGCGCGGCCTTTACGGCTACCACGGGCGGCGTTGCCGGCTATAAGACCAGCGTCTGCAAAGACGAGGAGCCGGAATTGACGGTGACGCCGGATGCGACATTGGGTTATACCTATATATATACGTGGCCGACCGGTGCGGCTTCAGCCTCTACGACGGGCGGCGGCACGTGGAAAGTGGCGAAGACGGAAACGGCCGCCGCCCCGGCGACCAAGACATACTCATTGAAAATCAAGGCTACGACGCCTGCCGGTTGTACCAAAGATACGACGCTGACGTTTACGGTGGAAGTGTCGGCCTGTGATAAGGATGCGGTTCAGAACGGCCGCGACGGTACCGAACGCGACGAGACGCATCCGTTTACGGTCTGCGCCGGCGAGGCTGCTGCGGCTTGGCCTACGGTCAAGATTGCGGCCCAGAACATGGCGGGTCGTACCATCGAGAAGATAGAGCTGTATCACAGTTACAACAGTAAGGCGGATGCCGATTTCAAATTGGTGAAGTCTTCGACCCCCAATACGCTGACGGCCGACCTGACGTTCGATCCCTCGACCGAGACGGTGAGCGGCATCGATTTGAAACAGACCGGATCGCATTACTATCGCGCGATAGTGACGCGTACGGGCAACAATAACAACCTCAGGACATCCACGGTGGAATATGTGGTGGGCGCGATGCCGGAGCCGACGGTGGTGGCCGGGGCTTCGATCATGGTTTCGCTCGCAGGCACCCAGGCGGCGGCTTTGGCGGCCGGAGACGGTAATTCGCTGACGATGTGTGCGGGACCGCATGCTTATCTGCACTTAAAGGATATGCCGACCCTGCCGTCCGGTACAACGCATACCAAATACGAATGGTTCAAGGGAACGGGTTCGACGGTGCCGGCCGATCCCGCTGCGGCCGCGTCTGCCGGCGCGACGGCCATAGGCACGACGGCCACGGTGGATCTCGGGGCGACGGGCGGCATTACGGCTCAGCAGACCGACTACTATTATTCCTATCATACGTTCGCGCGTACGACGCCCATCAACAGCACGGGCGCGAATCAGACCTGCGACACGGTTTATCGAATCGGTACGGCCGGCGTGCGCATCGTGAATCCGATGCCGGTAATGCCGACCAAAATGGACGCGCAGACGATACCGGTATGCGATGGGGCTACCGTGAATCTGGCGGCCAAGAACATAGACAATTCGCCTGCGGCACCGTCCGGTACGGTTTGGAAGTATCGTTGGTATAAAAACGGAACGGCTGTATCGCCGGCGGCCGGCACATTGCCTGCGGCGTCCGACGCTTATTCGTTCACGGCGAGTCACGGAGGAACGGCAGGTGCTTCGAACAACCAGGTCGTAAATGATTTGTACACGCTTAAAGTGTATGCCGAAACGGCGGCCGGTTGTGCCGACAGCGCGTTGTTGAACAACGCCGTTTCCGTCCAGATTACGCCGGAACCTTATGCCGACAAACCGGTGGTGGAAGCACAGGGCGGCGGTACGGGTACCGACGGCAAGGCTTATGTCTGCGAGGGCGGCACTGTGACGTTGCGTCTGAAGAACGACCCGTTGCCGAATAACGGTAACGGCTTGGCCTATCAGTGGTATAAGTTTGACGGAACGAACCGTACGGCCTTGCAGAATGGCGACGTATATGCAGGGGTCGCGTTGCGGAATTTGACGATTACGGGCAAGAAGACCGATCAGTTCGGCATGGCGTTGGCCGGTCAATATGTCCTTGTGGTGACGGTCAAGATGAACAATCCGGATTGTACGGCGGAAGTGGTTTCGGATGCGTTCGAGCTCGGCTTCAGCGAACGGCCCGAAGTACGGATTTCGGCCGCGACGGACAAGGCGTTTACATTGTGTCCCAATGAAGGGACGACGTTGGGCGTCACGCTCGACGACGCCACGAAGTCCGAGATAGCGGCCGGTACGGCGACCGTTACCTACCAGTGGTATAAGGGCGGTAAGACGGCGGCGGTGGCCGGTGCCACGGGTGCGACTTTGGATTTGAATGCTTCCGATGTGGGTACGCCGACGTCGGATAAGTTGGAAGTCGCCTATTATGTGAAGGTGACCAAAAAGAAGGTCGGTTTTGAATGTCCGACCGAAATCTGGTCGGATGAGGCTGTGGCCACGACGGGCAACGGCGGCATGGGCGAGGCTTTCAAGGTAACGGTACGCAAGGAATGCGGCAAGGACGAAATCGTGGATGCCGATGCGCCGACGGTCGCCTTGACTTCCGGTGTGGCTACGGCCATCTGTTCGGCCGAGGCGGATCCCGGCAAGACGTTCATGCTCAAGGCCGACGGCGACAGATTGGCCGTAAGCAAGGCCACGTGGTATTATGCACCGGTAACGGAAGATGCCTCCGGCAAATTGGTCATGGGAACCGTTTCGAAAGGCAAGGAATGCACGAATATCGCCACCGGCGCGACGGGTTGTCCGTTTGCGACGAAGACCGAGGGCGGTATGCTGGCCGCCGGCGAGTGGCGGCTGTGGGTGGATGTGGAACGCGACGGCGCCAATATGCGTACGACCGACACAATCCATTTCGTCATCCGTCCCAACCCGACCTTGACCAACGATCCCAAGGCGATTATGACGAAGAAAGGCGAGGCGGCCGAAGTATCGGATCATTTGGTATGCCAGGGTACGGAGATAGACTTGAAACTGAATGAGGCGGCGGTTCTCAATACGTTGTCCGACAGCAAGGACAAGACCGAGACCCGCAAGGAGACCATTACGTATTCCTGGGTATGCACCAACTGCGGTAATACGGCGGAACGTGTCGCGACACCCGTTTATTCGTTTACTGCACCTCTTGACAGACAGTCCGTAACTTCGTCCGATGCGCCGGCATCGGCCAGATACGAAGGCAATTATGCGTTGAAGCAGACTTATACGCGTGCTTATCAGCGAACAGGGGCGCCTACTTATAATATAACGTGTCCGGTGGTGGATGCGGCGAAAAAACCGCTTGAAAAGCAGTTCCCGGTCAAAGTGTTCACGAGCATAGAACCCAAGGGTTCGCTGGCCGATGCGTCCGGCGCGACGTCCAAGGCTTATTGTACGGATGATCTGACCACCGGCGCTTCGTTGGAACTCGTGTTTGCGCCGCAGACGTCCGGTGCCGACGCTACGCCTCAGGCCAAAGTGACGGTTTGGGAATACAATGTGGACGGCGGCGCATGGCAGACGTGGGCCACGGTGGCGACCGGCGCGACGGCGCCCAATAGCCTGACCGTAGATTTGACCGACAGCAAGCTCGTCCGTCCGGCGGCCGGTGCGGTCAAGACTTACAATTTCCGCGTTCAGGCGGCCAACGGTCCGTGCGACAAAGAAATCGGCACTTATACGCTTTCGTTATACGGGGCTTTGACGGCCGGTACGCTGACGGTTCCCGATGCGGTTTGCGCCGATGCCTCGAATACGAGTATCAGTGTGACGGCCGCAGGTTTCGCACCGGCCGACGCAACGGTTCATTTCGCGTTATATGCTTCGGATCCCGCTTCGGGCAATGTGTCGGAATTGGTCGGCGGAGATGTGACCGGCAGCGGCGCTTCGGCTTCCAAGACGTTTGGCTTGACCACGACGCCGACCGTACCTACGAAGTATTATGTCCGCTATCAGGTTAAAAATCCGGTAGCGGCTTCTCCCTGCGATGAAGTTTATTCTACGGTTGAGGAAGTGACGGTTTATCCGTCCGGAGAAATCAGTCATACCGGAAGCAATGGTCTTGAAGTCTGCTTCGAGGACGGGACCGAGGTAACGTTCCCGCTTACGCAGAAGAACACGACGGGCTTCGACGTCTATGCGTTCGATGCACCTAAAACGGAAGCCGACCTGAAATCGGCCGTTATAAGCGGCAGTGTTACGCCCGTGGCGAGCGGAACGGGTTCGGACAACAGCGTGACGATAACTTATGACAAGTCCGCTTCGACGCCGGCCATGTATCAAACGCAGACTTATTATTATTTCGTAGCCAAGACGGGTATGTATGCGGTCGATAAGAACGCGGCCTGTGCCTTGAGTATCGCGCAGACAAACATCAAGACCATCAATCCGTTGTCGGCGGCCGTCTTGGCATGGGACAATCCGCAGTCTCCGTCCACCGCTACGGAATTGATCATAGACAAAGGCCGTTCGAACAAGATTACGCTCACGGGCGGCGAGCACCAGCGTGTGGATCGGGCCGAGATTGCGGCTACTTTGCACTATGCGCCCGATGACGGAGCGGGGAATCCGGATAAGTTGAAAGAACAGACGAGATCCAATTTCACGTCCGGCTATTCGTACCAGTTCACGACCGAAGGCGTATGGCATTTCTGGGTTGTGGTGGACGGTACGCCTTGCGACGATGTGACATCGAATACGATAAAGGCTACGGTCAATCCGTCTTCGGAATTGTTGCTGACGGGGGAACAGGATATCTGTAGCGACGGCGATATAGAACTGGCGGTTGAAGTGGATGGCGATAATACCAAGGATGTGGTGGCATTGTCCGTGAAGTGGTACTACGGTTCGTCCGAAACGGGACCGTGGACGCAGTTGTCGGCCGGTACATCGGCCGGTGGCACGGTAACGATAGCGGGTGCCAGTCCGTTTACGATGACTTGGACGGGACACGGTTTCGGACAATCGGCCGAATCCGCTTACCATTTCAAAATGACGTATAGCACGACGGGCGGTTCGGATAAGGAAACACCGCCTTATAAAGTGACGGTGCATCCGAAGCCGTCGCTCTCTTCGCTTGACGCGTTGAATCTGCCGGCGGCCACTTGCGACCAAACGGCTTTCGATATCAAGTTGAAGACCGGTGTCACGGCGACGAGCGCGAGCATAGCCGGTATCAAATGGACGTTGCAGTTCACGCAGGAGGATCCGGCTTCGGCTGCGGAAGGCGATTGGACGGCCAAGAGCCGGGATGCGGGCGGAGATGTGTTGCATCATGCGTTGAATCTGACCGACAGCGGTTATTACCGTCTGCGTATCGAGGGCAATGCTGTCTGTCCGTCCGTAACGTCGAATGCGGCTCTACTGACGGTAAACAGCAAGCCGGAAGCGGGCACGCTGAGCATGGATCCGGCCACGGCCTGCTACAACGGCGATGCGGAAATAAAACTGACCGGCTATGCAGGCAAGATTACCGGCTACGAATATCATCCGTTGCGCGAGCGTGCGGATCAGGTCAGCATAGGCG
>CAMWSI010000012.1 GCA_947176875.1 uncultured Bacteroidales bacterium | reverse complement strand
GATAAGCCGCAATCGCCTGATGCTGGTCCAAGTCGGCTTCGGCGGCCTTGGCGTCGAGATAGGCCGGGAATTCCGACTCTACGGGACAATTTGCTGCACTTTGATGATATAGCTCAAGGTCCCTTTCACGATGTCAGGCAACTGCATACCACGCGCCCGAATGGAATCGGCCTTGATATTGAAGCGCGCGCTGTCGCCCTCGTGCAACAATCTGACACCCTCCTGCAAATCGCCGCGGAATTCGGGCTCGCCCACTTGGATGACCGGCCCCGGCTTGCCCGCATTCGTCATAAGGACGGAGTCGCCGACCGCAATCCACATTTCGCCGATGATATAGTCGCCCATTTGCGGTTTGAATTTGCCGTCTCCTCGTTTCAACATTTTGTAATCCACGTGGTTGCAAGCCGCCAGGAGTACCATGGCCGCCAAGCTCATGAGCCCGCCGGCAATTTTTGAATTGTACCTTTTCATTTTATGGTTTGGTTTTAATGTAAACACCTTTTATTTCTATATCGTACATCAGCGTGGCATGTGGCGGAATGCGGCCGCCGTCTCCGGACAGGCCGTACGCCAGATGCGACGGAATGATCGCGAATGCCTTTTCGCCGCGCCGCATGTGTAGCAACAGTTCCGTCAGCCCCGGTTCCCCCGTCTCCGCACCGACGACCCAACGCCGCAGGCCGTCCGACGCCGATGACGCCAGCACCGCCCCGTTGAGTAAAGTCAGCGTATAGGCCATATCCACGGCGTCGCCGCGTGAAATGACCGCGCCGGATGGGTTGCGTTCGTAAATATCGTAATACAATCCCGTACCGCTTTGCCGCATCGGCCGACCGCGTCTTGCCACGAAAGCCGCTATTTCATTTTTCTCCTGCTCCTTGAGTTGGCGATGTACGGCCGTCAATTCTTCGGTGGCCGGCGCCACCCATTGCGTCGCCGACTTCGGAACCGTATCCCGCTGCCGGCAAGCCGTTCCGAAAACCGCCCATAATCCTATGGCCGCCGGCCACAACGTGGCTTTGCCCCACCATTTCGGAAGCCGCTTCATATCAAGGGGATTTCGGCCAAGGCCGTCCGTTTGGGTTTAATTTCCTTTTCGTAAAATTCCGGCACGAGCCGTTCGAAACGCGCCAATGTCTCCGCCAAGCCCTCGAAAGAACTGCCGCCCGCCGCGTTCTTATGCCCGCCGCCGTTGAAATGCTGCCGGGCGAACTCATTGACATCCACCTCGCCTTTCGACCGCAGTGAAATCCGGATGCGGTTCTTGCGTTGCGTGAAAAAGGCCGCGAACGAGACGCCTTCTATGCTCAAAGCGTAATTAACCACGCCCTCCAAATCGCCCGCTTGGTAATGGAACTGTTCCATTTCCTCAATATTCAGGGAGATATAAGCCGTTCCGTAGGCCGGCATCACGACGAGTTTTCGATGCAGGCAATACCCCAACAGATACATGCGCGAAGCCGAGAACGTGTCGAATATGGCGCGGTGTATGCGCACCGTATCGGCTCCGCGTTCAATCAACGCGGCCACGATATGAAATAGCCCGGCATGGCGGCAGGCGTAACTGAACGAGCCGGTATCGGTGCAGATGCCGGCGTAAAGACAGGACGCCACACATTTATCCACCAACGCGGCATCCAATTCGGCCGCCACGGTTTTATAAAGTTTTTCGCAAGTCGAAGAAACGGCCGTTTCCGAAAAGCACAGGTCAAATTCGTTAAGCGCAGGGCCTATGTGATGGTCTATCAGCACCTTGAATGCCTTGCTTTCCGTCAAAGGCTGCGCCATGGCATCGGTACGTCCCAAAGCCTGGAAATCCAGGCAGAAAATCAAGTCCGCCCGCGCGATCAACGCATTTCCTTTTTCCGTTCGTTCATTATAAATCACGGCTGAACCGGCCGGATCCATCCATTTCAGATTCTGGGCGTAGGCGTTCGGATAAATGACCTCGGCCGCCTTGCCCATATTCGCCAACAGGTATTTCAGCCCCATGGTCGAACCGACGGCATCGCCGTCCGGATTGTAATGCCCGACGATGACGATGTGATCCGCCTGCCGTATCGCCGTTTTCAAATCCATATCTTTCCGTTTCATATGCGTTACGTTTACAAAGTGACGGCACCCCGGAAGGTGTGCCCGCCGGACTGTCCGCTACCGTGTGAACCTCTGTAAAACCGTTTCTATCAATTCCTGCATACGGGGATGATAATCCTCGCTGAATGTCTTGTCCGCCCGGTTGGCTATCAGCAGGCAGACGGTCAATGCCTTATGTCCCAAACTACGGCCGAGGCCGTAAAGCGCGGCCGTTTCCATCTCCAGATTGGCGATTTTGTGCCGGCCGTCGTCGAAAGACGCCAACCGGTCGTTCTGCATCGCCACGGTGTTGGGCAACCGTACGACCCGTCCCTGCGGCCCGAAAAATCCCGGAGCCGTAGCCGTCACGCCTTGGTACATATCATAGCCTATCCGTTGCATCAGGTCGTCCGAACAGGGTACGACGTAAGGAGCCGCCAAACGTTCCGGCCATCCGACATGGGCACGGATGGTCCGCTCCAGTTCACGGTCGAAAACAGACTCGTCGGCCGCGTAATAGTTCAGCAATCCGTCCAATCCCAAACCGTGTGTGGCGGCGCAGAAGCCTCCGAGCGGATAATCATGCCGCAGACTGCCGCTGGTACCTATGCGAATCAATTCCAATGACTTGTGGATCGGCTTGGCGACCCTTTCACGCAAATCCACATTGACCAACGCATCCAATTCCGTCAGGACAATATCGATGTTGTCGGTTCCCATGCCCGTGGAGATAACGGAAATCCCGCGGCCGTTCAGCCGCCCCGTATGCGTCAGCAGTTCGCGGTTCCGCACCTTGAACGTCACTTCGTCAAAATGTCCCGACACCTCCGGCACGCGGCCGGGATCCCCCACGAGGATAATCCGGTCGGCCAACTGCTCCGGTTGCAGACGCAGGTGATACACGCTGCCGTCCGCATTCAGCGGCAGTTCCGACGGGGCAATATAAGCCCCCTTTTGAGCCGTATTCATGAGAACAAATATAATACAATTTTAAAAACTGCAAATCCGCCCCGTCCAAAGCCGCTTGTTTCTGCGCTTGGTTTTCGCTATCTTTGTCCGTTTGTGCGTTTTTGTCGAGATGCCATTCGAAACGGCCCGAACCGACGGCGCATGAATCTTAACTTATTAGTACATTCAAGATGAGGGATTACGATTTCAGAACCATCGAACAACGCTGGCAGGCGTATTGGGACGGACACAAGACCTTTAAGGCCGAGCAACCGTCTTCCAAACCCAAATACTATGTTTTGGACATGTTCCCCTACCCGTCGGGAGCCGGACTGCATGTCGGGCATCCGTTGGGCTACATCGCGAGCGATATCTATGCCCGCTATAAACGGCTCAACGGTTTCAATGTCCTGCACCCGATGGGGTTCGACGCCTACGGATTGCCGGCCGAACAATACGCGATACAGACCGGTCAGCACCCGGCCGTGACAACCGAGGAGAACATCGCCCGCTACAAGAAACAACTGCGCGGCATCGGCTTTTCGTTCGACTGGGAGCGCGAAGTGCGCACCTGCGACCCCTCCTACTACAAATGGACGCAATGGGTTTTCATCCGACTGTTCGAATCGTGGTATGACCGGACGTTGCAGAAAGCGCAACCGATCGGCCGTCTGGAGGAAATGTTCGCGCAGGAAGGCAACGCCAGGGCGCAACAGATAGCGGCCTGCGGGCCGCAAGCCGTCTTCAGCGCGGCAGACTGGGCCGCTTACGATGAAAAGAAGCGGCAACAGACGCTCATGGCCTACCGTCTGGCCTATCTTTCCGACACGATGGTAAACTGGTGTCCGCAACTGGGGACGGTACTCGCCAACGATGAAGTCGTGAACGGCCTCTCCCAACGCGGCGGTTATCCCGTGGAACGAAAGCTCATGAAACAATGGCAGTTGCGTATAACCGCCTATGCCGACCGCCTGCTCGACGGCCTGAAGGATCTGCAATGGAGCGACGCGCTCAAGGAAATGCAACGCAACTGGATCGGCAAGAGCCACGGCGCGACGCTTTCGTTTTCCATCAAAGACCGTACGGGAAAACTCGACATCTTCACGACCCGCCCCGATACCTTGTTCGGCGTCAGTTTCATGGTGCTCTGTCCCGAACATGAACAGATCGCCGCGCTGACGACGCCGGAGCGGAAAGCGGCCGTGGAAGCCTACTTGGACGAAGTAAAACACCGGACCGAACGCGAACGTCAGGCCGACGTAAACCGCGTCAGCGGCGTATTTACGGGGGCTTATGCCGTGCATCCGTTTACCGGAACCCCCATTCCCATCTGGATTTCAGACTACGTGTTGGCCGGGTACGGCACGGGCGCGATTATGGCCGTGCCGGCGCACGACGCGCGCGACTACCGCTTTGCCAAACGTTTCGACCTGCCGGTGACGGCGGTTGTGGATGGCGGCGATATCAGCAAGGAAGCCTACGAAACCAAGGATGGCGTCATGATCAATTCCGACTTTCTGAACGGCCTGCGCGTCAAGGAAGCCATCGCCGCCATGGTTCGGGAAATTGAAACACGCGGGCTCGGCACGGCCAAGACGCTCTACCGTCTGCGCGACGCCATTTTCAGCCGCCAACGCTATTGGGGCGAACCCTTCCCCATTTACTACAAAGACGGTATGCCCTATGCGCTGGACGATGCGGAACTGCCGCTCCTGTTACCGGAAGTGGATCGATACCTGCCTACGGAGGCCGGCGATCCGCCATTGGCACGTGCCAAAAACTGGGTCAATAAAGACGGCTATCCATTGGAAACCAACACCATGCCCGGATTCGCCGGTTCAAGCGCTTACTTTTTGCGCTATATGGACCCGCACAACGACCACGCTTTGGTATCGCGGGAGGCCGTCGATTACTGGGGGCCGGTCGATCTCTATATCGGCGGCGCCGAACACGCTTCCGGGCACCTCATATATTCGCGTTTCTGGCATAAATTCCTGTTCGACCTCGGTTTGGTCAATACCGAAGAACCTTATCGGAAACTCATCAACCAAGGCATGATCCAAGGCCGCAGCAGTTTCGTCTATCGGCTCAATTACGCCGCCTACAAATCGTTTTTGGCCGAAAATCCGGCCTACCCCGGGCTTGAAGGCGTTTCGGCCGAAGATGTCGCCAACGGCAAACGCCTGATTTTCGTCTCCAAAAACATAGCGGAACGCGAGCGGTTCACCGACCCCGTACACGCCGACATCCACCTGGTGGAAAACGACGTGCTCGACATGGAGGGCTTCCGCACCTGGATGCCGCATTGGAAAGAAGCCGAATTCATTACGGAAAACGGCCGCTATATCTGCGGCAGCGAAATCGAGAAGATGTCGAAGTCGATGTACAACGTGCAGAATCCCGACGAAATTGTGGAACGTTACGGCGCCGACACCTTGCGTATGTATGAAATGTTCCTCGGCCCCATCGAACAGTCCAAACCTTGGGATACGCAGGGCATCGAAGGCGTTTTCCGTTTCCTCAAAAAATTCTGGAAACTCGTTTTCCCGGAGGACGGCCGGCCGATAGACGACGCCCCGGCCACACCGGAAGAGCTCAAAGCCCTGCATTTGGCCATCCGCCATATCGCCGAAGACACCGACCGTTTCTCGTTCAACACGGCCGTAAGCCGGTTCATGATTACCGTCAATCAGCTCTCCGACCTCAAATGCCGCAAGCGTTGCATCTTGGAGCCGTTCACGATTCTGCTCTCGCCTTACGCGCCGCATATCTGCGAGGAAATCTGGCACAGCCTGGGACATACGGAAAGCATCAGCCACGCGGCCTACCCCGTTTTCGAAGAGAGATATACGGTGGAAGCCAACGTGAATTATCCGATTTCATTCAACGGCAAGACACGCTTCAGCCTGACATTCCCGGCCGATGCATCGGCGGCCGACATCGAAAAAGCCGTTTTGGCGGACGGACAGACTGCCAAATGGACAGAAGGCAAGACCGTGAAAAAAGTCATCGTCGTGCCGAAACGCATCGTCAATATCGTAATAGCTTAAAAAAACGCCTAACCTTGGAAAGACTTATGAGGGCAGAAACCGAACCGGCCGACGCACTGGCTTTTTTGAAAGAACAGGTCAGGGGTATTCCCGATTTTCCGAAAAAGGGAATTCTCTACTGGGACATCACGACGCTGTTGAAACGGGCGGATGCCCTGCGGATTGCCGCCGACCTGCTGTACGAACGTTTCAAAGACAAAGGGATTACGAAAGTGGTCGGCATAGAATCGCGCGGCTTCATTCTAGGCGGCATTTTGGCATGTCGGCTCGGGGCGGGCTTCGTGCCTATCCGCAAGAAAGGCAAGTTGCCGGCCGTCAAAATCAGCAAGACCTATCAATTGGAGTACGGCTCGGACGTCATCGAAATGCATGTGGACGCCCTTTCGCCCGACGACAAGGTTCTGTTGCACGACGATTTGCTGGCGACCGGCGGAACGACCCTGGCCGCACTCGACCTTATCAAGAGTACAGGTGTCAGGGAAATAGCGGCCTGCTATCTGGTCGAACTGACGGCACTCGGCGGCCGCAAACGGATTCCGGCCGAATACGAAACGGAAGCCCTGCTCGCCTTTTAACCAACCTCCAGAAACATCCTATGCCCGTTTTCAACCGCATCTATCGCCTGTCCCGTCCGTCTATACGCTGCCGGTATCCGATGGGACCGGCCGCCATACTGCTGGCGGTGGTCTGTATGCTGACCGCCTGTCGGAAGAAAGAATGGTATGGCGACGTAACGGTCGCCTTTACGTTCAGTTACAACGGTGAGGAACTCACGACCTTGGACGGCACGCGACTGTTTGCGATGCCGGCTCAGGACACGGTAGCGTCCGGACAAAGCGTCACGATTGAGGAAATCCGCTATTTCATCTCCAAAGTCTATCTGATTGAGGAGAACGGTAGCCGTGTGGCCTTGACGGCGGCCGACGGCAACGGTTGTCATTTCATCGATTTCGCCTTGCCCGGCACCCGTCAGTGGATGATAGAGGACGTGCCCGCCGGCCATTATGTCGGCCTTGGCTTTACCTATGGTCTGGACGAGTCCGACAACGTATCCCGCCGCTTTTCCAACCCGCCCGAAAGCCTGATGTTTTGGCCGGACGCCCTGGGCGGCGGCTACCACTACCTGCAAATCAACGGCAAATGGCTCTCCGCCGAAGGTGCGGAATTCAAGCCCTACGGCCTGCATACGGGTATCGGACAGACATGGGCGGGTGACACGGTCGCGGCCTTGCACCAAAATTATGTCCGTTTGGAATTTCCGGACGCCCTGTCACTATTCCTGACGATGGACAGCCACAAGAGCCTGACCGTCGATATGGACGTCATGCAATGGTTCGTCAATCCGCATGATTGGGATTTCGCCGTACAGGGTTGCGCCATTATGCAGAACCAAGCCGCCCAACAAATACTGAAAGAAAATGCCTGGAATGTCTTTTCAATCCGCTAAGCGCCATCTGTGGACAAACGTCTGCCTGTTGGGAGCCGTCTGCCTCGGCGTCGTCGCGGTATCCTGCGGTCCTTACAAACCCGAAGATCCCGAAGGGCCGACTTTTTTCGACTTGAACACGCCGGCATTCTTCCCTACCCGGACCGCCATTCCGGAAAACAACCGGCTGTCGGTTCAAGGCGTCAGCCTCGGCCGCTACCTGTTTTACGACGGCCGCATTTCCGGCCATACCGACCCGGCCGACTGGAAAACCTGCGCATCCTGTCATATACAGGAATACGCGTTCGAAGGCGGCCCGGATTATGCCGCCCCTACTCCGCACGCCATGTTGCCGCTGTTCAACGTGGCGTTCAATACGGAAACCTACCATTGGAACGGCGACACGGATTCGTTGGAGCAACTGATTTTCATGGCACTGACCGCCCCCGATGAAATCAACGGCCATCCGGACAGCATTGTGGCGCAAATCGCCGCCATTCCGTTTTATCCCGACATGTTCGAGGCCGCTTTCGGCCGACCGGCTTCCGGCGCCCCGGTCGTGACGATGGACCGCATCTGCAAGGCCATCGCGCAATTCGTCCGCACCATCGTTTCGGCCGAAAGTAAATTCGACCGCTATGTACGCGGCGAGACGACGCTGACGGATGAAGAATTGAAAGGTTACCGGTTGTTCACGACCGAAGAAGGCGCCGACTGTTTCCATTGCCACGGCGGCAGCGGTAACATGTTGTTCTCGACTTACGGCTTCGCCAACAACGGTCTGGATCCGGACAGCCTGAGAACCGACCCGCACGACCGTTTTTCCGTGACCGGCCGTGAAACCGACCGCGGCGTATATCGGATTCCGACATTGCGTAACCTCGCCTATACCGCGCCTTACATGCACGACGGCCGCTTTTCAACCTTGGAGGAAGTCATAGACCAATACAGCGAAGGGGTACACTACGCGCCCAATATCAGTCCGCTCATGCACCACGTTTCGGAGGGGGGCGTCCAACTGACCGAGCCTGAGAAACAGGCGTTGAAAGCGTTTCTGCTGACGTTGAGCGACCCGGACCTGCTGTCGAATCCGTCGCTGGGCAAACCGCAGGACGACCGTCTTCCCTGAAAAAAAGCGACTTAGAAACCCGAGGCCTGACTTGTATGAACTATCTCTCATTAGAAGACGTCGCCAAGACTTACGGCGAAAAGACCTTGTTCCGACATGTGACGTTCGGCTTGGAAAAAGGCCAAAAGACCGGCCTCATCGCGCGCAACGGCCGCGGTAAGAGTACGCTCATGCAGATTATCGTCGGCAAGGTGCTACCCGACAGCGGTACGGTTACCTTGCGCAAGGACATACGGGTGGGCTATCTATCCCAAAATCCGGAAATCGATGCCGGCCAGACGCTTATAGACTATCTGCTCGCGAACGAGAACGAGACGACACGCCTGCTGCACCGTTACGAAGAACTGGTGGACACGATGGCGCGGCAGAACACCCCTGCCCTGCAAAAGGAATGGGAGGAGACCGTTTCGGAAATGGACCGACTGCAAGCCTGGAACTACGAAGACCGGGTCAAGGAAGTGCTGTTCCGCCTGCAACTGCCGCATCTGCAACAGACCATGGGCACGCTCTCGGGCGGCCAGCAGAAAAAGGCCGCTTTGGCCAAAGTGCTGTTGGCCGACGCCGATTTACTGCTGTTGGATGAACCGACCAACCACCTCGACATCGCGATGATAGAGTGGCTGGAGGAATTCTTGAACCGACAGAATACAAGCCTGCTGCTTATCACGCACGACCGTGCCTTCTTAGACGCCGTCTGCCACGACATCGTGGAAATAGACGGTGAGCAGACCTATTTTTACAGAGGAAATTACGCTTATTTCTTGGAAAAGAAGGCCGAACGCGAAAGTATCGCGCTGGCCGAATGGGAAAAGGCCAAGAACCTGTACCGGCGGGAACTGGAATGGATGCGCCGTATGCCTTCCGCCCGCGGCACCAAGGCGCGCGCCCGCAAAGACGCGTTCGAAGACTTGAAAGAGAAAGTCGCGCTGCGTCCCAAACAGGAAGAAATCACGCTCAGTCTGCAAAGCGAACGGCTTGGCAATAAAATCATGGAAGTGAACCATGTGAGCATGGGCTTTGACGGACATACACTCATCAAGGATTTTTCCTACACGTTCAAGCGGGGCGAGAAAATCGGCATCGTCGGTCCGAACGGCAGCGGCAAATCGACGTTTCTGAACCTGCTGACCGGCAAACTCAAACCGGACGCCGGCCATATCGTCGTGGGACAGACGCTCCAAATCGGCTATTACGAACAAAGCGGCCTTTGGGCGCCCGGCGACAAGCGCGTCATCGACATCATCAAGGAGACGGCCGAAGTGGTCAAGACCGACAAGGGACAGGAAATGTCGGCCTCGCAGTTCCTGCAATATTTCCAGTTTGACCCGACCACCCAATACAATTACTTTTCGCTGTTGCGCGGGGGCGAAAGACGGCGGCTCTACCTGCTCAAGACGCTGATGGCGCATCCCAACTTCCTGATTCTGGACGAGCCGACGAACGACTTGGACGTATTTACGCTCATGTTGCTTGAGAACTTTTTGCAGAACTACGAAGGTTGCGTGCTCATGGTCTCGCACGACCGGCATTTCATGGATCATTTGGTGGATCACCTGTTTGTATTCGAAGGCGAAGGCCGCATCAAGGATTTCTACGGCACCTACAGCGAATACAAGAAATGGCGGGCGGCTTCCGACCGTCAGGCCGCCGCGGAGGCCGGGACGGAAAAGACAACGGCCTCCAAGGGAGGGGCTAAGGTGGCGTCAAACGTGGAGGCCAACGTGGGGGCACACGTAAATACGACAAACGGCGTTCAGCCCAAGAAAAAACACTCTTACAAACAACTAAAGGAAAAGGAAGCGCTGGAAAACGAGATGCAGACGCTCGAAACACGCAAGCGGGAACTGGAAACCGTCCTCTGTACGCCCGAGCGATACAAACCCGAGGAAATAACCGCATTTTCGGAAGAAATCGGCCGCATACAGACGGCCTTGGACGCGGCCGAGATGCGTTGGCTCGAACTCAGCGAAACCTGTGATTTTTAAGTTTTAAGAGGACGTTTCTATCTCTTTTGACTGCGCTGCCGCAACATCGTTTCTATCAGGTCGGCCGTCTTC
>CAMWSI010000011.1 GCA_947176875.1 uncultured Bacteroidales bacterium | reverse complement strand
CGTTGGTATGCTGAGGAAGTTCGAGGCGCGAGAGGTGGCCGTCGGCCCCCTGCGCATAGGCGGCCGGCAGCCGGTCGTGATCCAGTCGATGACGAACACCGACACCTTGGACGTGCGCGCCACCGTGGAGCAAATCAAACGGCTTGTGGAGGCGGGTTGCGCGCTCGTGCGCGTGACGACGCCGGCCTTCAAGCACGTGGAGGCCTTGGCGGAAATCAAGAACACGTTGCATAAGGAGGGCTGTACGGTGCCTTTGGCGGCCGACGTGCATTTCCTGCCGGAGGTGGCCGTGCAGGCGGCGCAGGTCGTGGAGAAAGTGCGTATCAATCCGGGCAACTATGTTGATAAGCCGACGGGGCAGGCCACGTTTACGGCGGCCGACCACGAAGCCGCGCGCCAACGTATGGCCGAGCGGTTGGGCCCGCTGTTGGACGTCTGCCGCGCGAACGGCACGGCTATCCGGTTGGGTGTCAACCACGGCTCGCTGTCGGAGCGTATGCTGAGGAGCGCGGCCTCCGTGCCGCAGGCCATGGTGGCCTCGGCCGTGGAGTTCATCGAAGTGTGCGAGGCGCAGGATTTCCGCAATCTCGTGCTATCGATGAAGTCCAGCTCGGTGCGGCAGATGCGGGAAGCCGTGCTGTTGGCCGTGGAGGCCATGCGCTCGCGCGGCGATGTGTATCCGTTGCATCTCGGCGTGACCGAGGCCGGCAACGGCTTGGACGGCCGCCTGATTTCGGCGGTGGGCATAGGCGGCTTGCTCAAGGCTGGCATAGGCGATACGATTCGCGTCTCGCTGACCGAGGCGCCGGAAAAGGAAATACCGGTGGCGCGGGCCATCGTGCGTTGGGCGGAAGCCTTCGCCCAAACGCCGGCGCCGGTGGAGGGAGCGGGCGTTGAGCAAGCCCCCGCGCCCGACTGGGCGCGGATACCGGCCGCCGACGTACCCGTGGCGGCGGCCGTGGCCTATGCCGACCGTCTGTTGCAGGGCGACGAGACCGTGTCGCTCGCGGATACCGCCTTGACCGCGGCCGAACGGAAAACGCTGCTCGACGATCTCTACCAGGCCGCCGAGCGCCGCTACCACAAGGCGCGTTTCGTGGCCTGTCCGTCCTGCGGCCGTACGCAATACAACATCGAAGAGGTGCTGGACAAGGTCAAGCGGCGGTTTGCCGGCTACAAGGGCTTCACGATCGCCGTCATGGGCTGCGTGGTCAACGGGCCGGGCGAAATGGCCGACGCCGACTACGGCTATATCGGCTGCGGCGGTGGCCGCGTCAACCTCTACCGCAAGGGGCAACTCGTGGAGCAGGGCATCCCCGAAGCCGATGCGTTGGATGCGCTCGGACGTCTCATAGAGAGCGACGGCCGGGCGTAAAAGGCGGATGCGGAAAAGCGTGCGCAGCGACATGCGTAACGGCGGGTGTTTGTTTCTACGCTTGATTTTCGTTAACTTTACAAGTTTTTTTAGAACGATTGTTTTATGGAAGAAAATACACTGTCGGCAAAGTACAGTCCCTCGGAGATAGAGGCGAAATGGTATCGATATTGGTTGGATAACAAGTGCTTCCACTCGGAGGTGGATACCACGCGGCCGCCTTATACGGTGGTCATTCCGCCGCCCAACGTGACGGGTATCCTGCACATGGGGCACATGCTCAACAACACGATACAGGATGTGCTCGTGCGTCGCGCCCGTATGCAGGGCAAGAACGCCTGCTGGGTGCCGGGGCTCGACCACGCCTCCATCGCCACGGAAGCCAAGGTCGTGGCCTGGCTTAAGGAACAGGGCATCGACAAGAAGAAACTGTCGCGGGAAGAGTTCCTGGAATACGCCTGGCAGTGGAAGGAAAAGTACGGCGGCATCATCCTGCAACAGTTGCGGCGGCTCGGGACTTCCTGCGATTGGGACCGCACGCGCTTTACGATGGACCCGGGCTGTTACGGGGCCGTCATCGACGTGTTCGTCCGCCTTTACGAAGAAGGTCTGATTTACCGCGGCGTGCGCATGGTCAATTGGGATCCCAAAGCCTTGACCGCGCTTTCCGACGAGGAGGTCATCTACAAGGAAGTCCACGGCAAGCTGTTCTACCTGCGTTATGAGGTCGTGGGGCAACCGGGACGGTATGTCATCGTGGCCACGACGCGGCCCGAGACGATTTTGGGCGATGTGGCGGTCTGCGTGCATCCGGAAGACCCGCGTTACGCCGACCTGCACGGCCTTAAACTGCGCGTGCCGATTGTGAACCGCGAGATACCCGTCATCACCGATACCTACGTCGATAGGGAGTTCGGTACGGGATGCCTCAAGATCACGCCGGCCCACGATGTCAACGACTATGAGATAGGCCTCAGATACAAATTGGAGGTCATTGATATTTTCGAACCCGACGGCCGCGTGAACGGCAAGGTGGGGCTTTACGCGGGCATGGACCGCTTCGATCTGCGCAAGCAGATTGTCAAGGATCTGAAAGCGGCCGGTTTGTTGGAGAAAGAAGAGGATTACACGAACAAGGTGGGTTATTCCGAACGGACCGACGTGGTGATAGAACCGAAGCTGTCGGCGCAGTGGTTCCTGAAAATGCCGTCGTTGGCCAAACCCGCGCTCGAGGTGGTGATGGACGATACGGTATGCTTTCATCCGGCCAAGTTCAAGAATACGTACCGCCACTGGATGGAAACCATCAAGGACTGGTGCATTTCGCGTCAGTTGTGGTGGGGGCAGCGCATTCCGGCCTATTATCTGCCGAACAAGGAAGTGGTGGTGGCGCGGACGGCCGAAGAGGCCTTGGCCCAGGCCAAGGCGCGTTATCCGGAGGCCGCCGCTTACACGCTCGCCGATTTGCGTCAAGACGAAGACGTACTCGACACTTGGTTCTCGTCCTGGCTGTGGCCGATGTCGGTTTTCGACGGCGTGACCCGCCCCGACAATCCCGAAATCAATTATTACTATCCGGTCTGCGACCTTGTGACCGCGCCCGACATCATGTTCTTCTGGGTGGCGCGCATGATCATGGCCGGCCTGCATTTCAGAAAGCAAATTCCGTTCTCGCATGTGTATTATACGGGGACGGTGCGCGACAAACTGGGCCGCAAGATGAGTAAGTCGCTCGGCAATTCGCCCGACCCGATCGGCCTGATCGACAAGTACGGGGCGGACGGCGTGCGCGTGGGCATGCTGCTCACGTCGCCGGCGGGCAACGACCTGCCGTTCGACGAAGCCATGTGCGAGCAGGGCCGCAATTTCTGCAACAAAATCTGGAACGCGCTCCGTCTGGTCAAGGGCTGGACGGTAAGTGATTCGCCCGCCGGCAGCGGCGGCGCGGACGCCGCCGCGCACGCCGGCATCCGCCGTACGGCCGTGAGCTGGTTCGAGGCGTCGTTGCGGCAGACGGCCGCCTTCATGGAAGACTGCTATACGAAATATAGGCTCAGCGATGCGCTCATGGCCGGCTACAAACTCGTCTGGGACGAATTCTGCGCCTGGTATCTGGAGATGATCAAACCGGCTTACGGCCAGCCCATCGACCGCGAGACCTACGAAAAGACGCTGGACTTCTTCGACCGCCTCATGACGCTCATGCATCCGTTCATGCCGTTCCTGACCGAGGAAGTCTGGCATGTATTGCGACCCGGCCGCGAAGACCGGAGCCTTATGTTCGAAAGCACGGTTTACAACGCTTTGGCGCGGAACCCGTCCGAAGCCGACGACAAGGCCTTGTTGCGGCGCGGCGAGTTCGCCAAAGAGGTTGTCATGGGCATACGTGCCGTACGCAACGGCAAGAACATTTCGCCCAAAACACCTTTGAAACTGAGTGTACAGAAGAACGGCGGCGAGGCGGCCGACCCGTTGTTCGACGCCGTCGTCGCCAAACTCTGCAATCTGGAAAGCCTCGACTATGTGACCGAGGCGGTGGAAAAAGCCTATACGTTCGTGGTGGGTACGACCGCTTTCTTCGTGCGCATGGAGGCGGAGAGCGTGGATGTGGCCGCCGAACTGGCCAAAGCCAAGGAAGAATTGGCTTATGCGGAGGGCTTCTTGCGCAAGGTCATGCAGAAACTCGGAAATCCCAAGTTCGTGGACGGTGCGCCCGAAGCGGTCGTGGCCGGCGAACGCAAGAAGCAGGCCGATGCGGAGGAACGCATCCGTCTGCTTAAGGAACGCATCGCCCAATGGGAAAAATAGACGGCGAATCCCGGCGGACGGACCGGTCGGCGGATGGCCGGCCGCCCTATCGTGTGACCGGCCGGCCGGCACGTTGGCGGAAACAGGCCTCTCTATGCTTGCTGTTCGCGGCCGTGACGGTTTTCGGGTTGCCACAACCCGCCGCCGCCCAGAAAAAGGCCGACCGCGTGCCGGCCAAGCGTCCGGCGGCCTCAGCCGCCGGAACGCCCGCCGACCAAGTGGCGGGCGGCGACCGCGTGCTGGCGTTCGTCAAGGGGGCTTCGCGGCGAACGCTCTACAAAGAGGGCGCCGTATTGAAGATAAAGACGGTCGATAACAGGAAAGTGCAGGGCTATATCAACCGTATCGGCGATACGGCCGTCATGATAAACGGCATCGATTACCGTTACGACCGTATAGCCGCCTATTATGTGCCGTTCAGGATCTGTACGCTCATGGGGTCGGCGCTGTGTATCGCCGGCGGCGGTTATCTGTTGCTGGACGGTATCAACGGCGCGATAAACCGCCGTCAGCCGGTTTTCCATGTCGAAGCCTTGTCGGCGGGTATTCCGTTGGCGGCGGCCGGTGGCGTCGTGTTGGCTTTCAAGGAAGTTCGGCGCAGCACCGACAAATGGCGGGTCAAGGTAATGGTTTGGTAGCGAACCTAAAGCCGCAAGCCCGAAGCTTAAAGCCGGAAAGCGTCGGGGCACCGAGGTAAACAAAGAAAACGCGTGTAAGACACAATATGAAAAAACTGAATTCCTTCCTGCTCAAGTCCTATATCGGACCGCTCGTACTCACGTTCTTCATCGGCATCTTTGTGTTGCTGATGCAGTTCTTGTGGAAATACGTCGATGATTTGGTCGGCAAGGGGCTGGACTTGTGGACGATTTGCAAGTTTATGTTCTACTCCTGCTGGACGTTCGTGCCGATGGCCCTGCCGTTGGCCGTCCTGTTGTCGTCGCTTATGTTTTTCGGCAATATGGGCGAACACTACGAATTGGTCGCGCTCAAGGCGGCCGGCATACCGCTCAGGCAGTCGATGCGGCCGCTCATAGGCGTCTGTTTCGGCATCTGTCTGTTGGCTTTCTTCTTCGCCAACAACGCCGCGCCGAAAGCCTATCTGAACTACCGCGTGCTTTATCATGAAATCCGCACCAAAAAGCCGGCTTTGGATATACCGGAAGGCGTTTATTACAAGCAGATAGAGGGCTATACGATACGGGTCGATAAGAAAGAGCGCGACGGTGCGCATCTGCGGGGCGTGCAGATTTACGACCATACGGCGCACAAGGGCAATACGAACGTGACGATGGCCGAACGCGGCTATATGCAGACCTCCGAAGACGGCCGTTATATGACGCTGACACTTTACGACGGTCATACTTACGGCGAGAATGCCGAAATGGGGCAGGGCATGCGCGACAACAACCGCGAAAGCGATGTGGCTTATCCGTTCACGCGCGTCCGGTTCGAGAAACAGATTCTGCTGTTCGACCTTTCTTCGTTCCAGATGCCCGAAGCCACGGCCGAAATGTACGAGCGTCATCAGCGCACGTTGGGGCTCGGAGCCTTGTCGGCTCAATACGATACGTTGAAGACGAACCGCGACGCGCGTCAGGCGGAAATCGCGCGTGCGTTCGAGACGCAATATTATCATCTGTCGCATTATTACGGGCGGGATTCGTTGCGTCGCGCCGAACGTCCCGCGAAGACGGCCGAAATCGAAAAGACCTACGAAGACTGGCGTGCCGGCCTGGGCGTTTCGGCCGTGATGCAGGCGGCCTCCAAGGCCGAGAATTTCCGCAGCGACGCGCAGTACTACCGTAACGATATGTATTACCGTAACGAGCAGGTCAATTCCTACGCGGTGGAATGGCATAAGAAATTCAGTCTTTCGGCGGCCTGCCTCATCCTGTTTTTCATAGGCGCCCCGCTGGGTTCCATTATCCGCAAAGGCGGCATGGGGATGCCGGTCGTGGTATCTGTCCTTTTGTTCGTCCTCTATCACGTTCTGACCGTTATCGGCGAAAAGGCGGCGATAGAGGGGGTTATGAGCAGCTTTTGGGGCATGTGGCTCGCGCCGCTCATTTATCTGCCGTTCGGTATCCTGCTTACGATTCAAGCTACGGTCGATTCCTCTTTCCTCGATGCCGACACCTGGCGCCGTCTGTTCGGCTTGAACAAAGCGACCCTATAGCGTTATGGAAGCAGGAAAGCCCGTTCTGATGTTGTGTCCCAAGCCGCTTTATCCGTTGCGGGACGGCGGTTGCGTGGCCATGTACGCCATTTGGCACGGCCTCAGGCTGTATAACCGCGAGATCGAGATTCTGACGGCCGCTTCGTACAAGCATCCGTTGGAACCGGCCGATGTACCGGCCGGCATGCGGATTTCAGGCGTGGAGATCGATTTGAGGATCCGGCCGTGGAAAGCGTTGAAAAACCTGTTCAGTCGCCGTTCCTATATTCTGGAACGGTTTTATTCCGATGAATTGGGCGGGCGTCTCGTGGAAAAATTACAGGAAAACGACTATGCCTGGATACAGATCGAAAGCCTGTTCATGGCGCCTTATATCCCGTTGATCCGTCGTCACACCGAGGCCAAGATTGTCGTGCGGCCCGCTAATGTGGAGAGCGAGATATGGATACGTCTGGCGCGTAAGGCCTGTGGCTTGAAAAGATGGTATTATAAACTGTTGGCCAAGCGTTTGGAACGGGAGGAAATCGCGTGGCTCAACCGGGCGGACCTCGTGTTGCCTTTGACCGGGCGCGATACGGCTACGTTCCGGCGTCTGGGGGTGACGGTGCCGATGCATACGCTTTCGGTCGGTATGGCCGATACGTTGGCGCCCGTCGAGGTGGAGCCGGAATATCCGTCCATTTTCTACATAGGTGCGCTGAACTGGTTGCCCAACATAGAGGGCATCGATTGGTTCCTCAAGAAAGTATGGCCGCATATCCACCGCCGTTGTCCCGATTTGACGTTTTATCTGGCGGGTCGTTATATGCCGCCGCGCATACGCAACCTGCGCATGGAAAAGGTCGTGGTCATGGGGGAGGTCGAAGACGCCAAGACGTTCATGGCTTCCAAGGGCGTTATGGTCGTGCCCGTGCTTTCGGGCAGCGGCATCCGCATCAAAATCATGGAGGGTATGGTGGCCGGGCGACCCATCGTCACGACGACGATGGGGGCGGAAGGCTTGGATTACACGCCGGGCCGGGACCTTTGGATAGCCGATACCGAAGAGGCGTTCGCGGAAGCGGTCGAATATGCCGTGACGCATCGGGAGGAAGCCGAGGCCGTTGGCGGAAACGGGCGTCGCCTTATGCTCGAATATCATAATATAGAGAAGATAACCGCTCAATTGATAGAATATTGCCGTTGAAACTGCTTGTCGTACTGTCTCGGTTCCCTTATCCTTTGGAAAAAGGGGATCAATTGCGGGCCTATCATCAGATCAAGGCCCTTTCGGCGTTCTACGAATTGCATTTGTTCTGTCTGAGCCGGAAACCGGTGCCGGCATCTTGTCTGCATGCGCTGACGCCTTATTGCGCTTCGATTTGCGTCGGCATAGCGGGCGGTTGGTTCGGCCGTTTGTGTCAGGCTTTCCGGTTCTGGCGTCGCGGTTTGCCGTTGCAGTACGCTTATTTTTACAGCCGTCGGGTCAAACGGAGGTTCGACCGGTATTACGAGCGGGTCGCGCCCGATGTATTGTTGAGCCAGTTGGTGCGTACGATGCCTTATACGGCCGATAAGCCTGTTTTCAAGATTCTGGATTATCAGGACGCTTTTTCCTATGGGATGTATAAGCGGTATCAGGTGGCCCGCGGCTTGAGGCGGTGGATTTTCCGCTATGAATACAATGCCCTTTTGCGGGCGGAAACCCGGGCGTTCGCGCGGTACGACCTCTGTACGATCATTTCCGAACAAGATCGCGACGCCCTGCCGTTGGATCACGCGCGTCAGATGCGTGTCAAAATATGGCGCAACGGTGTCGATACCGAATATTTCAGACCGCTTCCGCCACCCACCGACCGTCGGTTCGACATCGTTTTTGCCGGCAATATGGGGTACCAGCCCAACGAAGACGCCGCCGAGTTTCTCGTACAGCGGTTGCAGCCGGTTTTGGCGCAGCATGATATGCCGGTCGATATTCTGTTGGCCGGCACATCGCCCACGTATATCGTCCGCCGCTTGGCTTCCGATACGGTAACCGTGACGGGTTGGATCCGGGATATGCGCGAGGCATACGCTTCGGGTCTGATGCTTGTGGCACCCATGCGTCTGGGTACGGGTATGCAGAATAAGCTGTTGGAGGCCATGGCCTGCGGTTTGCCGTGTATCGCTTCGGAGATTGCCGTCCGCGGCTTGGGCGATTTCGAAGACTGCCCCGTGCGTGCCGTACCGCTCTCGTTCGACAACGACCGCGTGCCGGACGCCTTGGTGGAGGCCGTCCGCCAGTATCTGTCCGATGCCGGTTTGTGGGCGGAATTGGGACGCCGGGGGCGTGCTTTTGTCTTGAAATATTACAGTTGGTCGGCTCAGGCCGCGAATCTTAAAACTTGGACCGATGGATTTATTTTCTCCGGAACCCGCATGGGCTAAGGCGCGTATCGCGGAACTGACGGAAAAACTCAATGCGGCCAACCATGCCTATTACGTTCTGGACAACCCGCAGATGAGCGACTACGAATTCGATATGCTGTTGGCGGAGTTGGCCGGGCTTGAACGGGAATTTCCGGACTATGTGCAGGCGCATAGTCCGACTCAACGGGTGGGCGGGGCTCCGGTCAGAAATTTCGTGACGGTGTTGCACGAACGTCCCATGCTTTCGCTCGGCAATACCTATACCAAGATGGATTTGTTGGAGTTTGACGCCCGTATCCGGCGGATGACCGAAGAACCTTATACCTATGTCTGCGAATTGAAATACGATGGCGTCTCCATCAGCCTGATTTACGAGGACGGTGAGCTCGTACGGGCCGTGACGCGGGGCGACGGACGGCAGGGCGACGATGTGACGGCCAATATCCGGACGATTTCCTCCATTCCTTTGAAATTGAGGGGAACCGGTATTCCGTCCAGACTGGAAATCCGGGGGGAAGTCATTATGCCGCATAAGGTTTTTCATGCGTTGAACGCCAAGCGGGAGGAGGAGGGCGAGCCGCCTTTCGCCAATCCGCGCAATGCCGCTTCGGGCAGTCTCAAACTTTTGGATCCGCGGCAGACGGCGGCGCGCAAGCTCGATTGTTTTCTCTATTTCCTACTGGCCGACGAATATGACGGCGATACCCATATCCATAGTTTGGAAAAAGCCGCCGAATGGGGGTTCAAGACGGGAGCCTACTATCGGGAGTGTGCCGGTATAGACGAGGTTATGGCCTTCATAGACGAGTGGGATAAAAAACGGTTCGATTTGCCGTTCGATATAGACGGGGTCGTTCTTAAAGTAAATCAAAAGCATCTGTGGCCGGTTTTGGGCGAAACCGTCAAGTCGCCGCGTTGGGCCATCGCCTTTAAGTTCAAGGCACAGCAGGTCAGAACCCGTTTGTCTGGCATCGGGTTTCAGGTGGGACGTACGGGAGCGGTAACCCCCGTGGCGCATCTGGAGCCTGTGGTCTTGGCCGGGACGGTCGTCAAGCGTGCCTCCTTGTACAATGCCGACAATCTGGAGAAAATGGATTTCCGTCAAGGCGATACCGTGTTGGTGGAAAAAGGCGGAGAAATCATCCCCAAGATTGTGGGGATAGACTTGACGCGCCGGGAACCGGGCGGCGCCCCCTATCGTTTTGCCGAAACCTGTCCGGAATGCGGGGCGACGTTGGTACGGAAGGAAGGAGAGGCCGGTTATTACTGTCCTAACGAAGACCGTTGCCCGCCGCAGATCAAAGGGCGTCTGGAGCATTTTATTTCGCGTCGTGCCATGGATATCAATACGATAGGGGAAAGTAAAATAGACGTGCTTTACGAACGCGGACTGTTGAAGACGATAGCCGATTTTTACGATTTGAATTACGAGGCGTTGTATGGGGTAGAGGGCGGCGAGCAGGCCGTTACGGGCAACCGGCGCGTGGTTTCGTTGCGCGACCGCAGCGTCCGCAATATTCTGTCGGGTATAGAGGCTTCCAAACGTAAACCGTTCGAAACCGTGCTGTTCGCGTTGGGCATCCGCTTTGTCGGCGAGGTGACGGCCAAGGCGTTGGCGCGGCATTTCGGCGATATCGACACGCTGATGCAGGCTACGAAAGAAGAATTGCTGCAGACGGAGGATGTGGGGGAAATCATTGCCCAAAGTGTGTTGGATTATTTC
Organism: uncultured Bacteroidales bacterium; assembly: GCA_947176875.1. Lineage (GTDB taxonomy): Bacteria > Bacteroidota > Bacteroidia > Bacteroidales > P3 > CAMXAS01. Next base: position 405 of record CAMWSI010000011.1, on the reverse strand, counting down.
GCCAAACCGGAACACCAGGCGATTATCGCGCGTCTCAAGGCGGCCGGCTTACAGTTCGCGACGGCGCGGACAAACGAAAGCCGGGCGGGTATCTTTGCGGGAACGGTCTGGGCGGTAAGCGGTGTTTTTTCACGTTCGCGCGACGAGATGAAAGAACTCATAGAGGCCAATGGCGGTAAAATCACGTCCGGTGTTTCCCGCAATACGGACTTTCTGTTGGCCGGCGATAATATGGGGCCGGAAAAACGCAAGAAAGCCTTGGCTTTGGGCGTGGAAATGGTGGAGGAGTCCCGTTTTTTCGAATGGTTGGAAGCGGGGGAACCGGTCGGCGGGGCGGCCGACGGAGCAGCGGATACACCGTCGGCGGCCGACGCGGCTCCGTCCGGAGTGTGAACGGACGGGGGC